>JBEBHW010000577.1:0-3119 GCA_040081145.1 Burkholderiaceae bacterium | reverse complement strand
CTGATGACGATGTTCGTCGTCACCGAAGTGCACCCCTTCATCGATGGCAACGGTCGTACCGCGCGGCTGGCGATGAACTGCGTGCTGAGCGCTGCCGGGCTGAGCCGCATCGTCGTACCCACGGTCTACCGCGAAGACTACCTGCTGCCGCTCAAGGCGCTCAGCAACAACGTCGACGCGAGGCCCTACGTGGCGGCCATGGCGCGCATCCAGTCGTGGTCTGCCGCGTTCGACTACAGCGTGCCGCGGGAGCAGGTCACCGCCGCGATGGCCGCATGTCATGCGTTCGAGGAGGACTTGAAAAGCTTTCGCCTGGTGTTTCCGGAGCGGGCCGGCTGAGCGTCGACACTGAACTCTGCCCCATTGCCACAGCCAAACGGAAAGGTGGGCCGTTGCGTTAACCTCGCGTCCTCGAGTCCCATCACGGTCTGGTATCCTGCGGCCCAACGTGCCAGCGGATGCCTACGCCAGCTGTCTGATATTCGACTCCGAAGCCAGCAAGGTGCCTGGGCAGGGATCATCTGAACCGGGTGAGATATCAGGCAGCGAAATCGTGAGAATCTAGCATTGGCGCGGGTTCTCGGCCGGCTCGGCGATGGGACTGTTAATCCGTAGGTCCCTGGTTCGAGCCCAGGTCGAGGAGCCAGAACTCAGAGGGTTAGCCGGTGTGAACCTGCTAACCCTCTTTCACTTGGGCCGGATCGGAGCCTTCTCTTTATGTTGAGCCTGGGGTTCGAACTTCATTTCGCCGATCTGTATGAGCGGGCTGGCCTGCTCAAGGTCGACGCTGCGTTTTTGCGCGAGCTCGAAGCCTCCGACCCGCCCCTGCATATGCGTCTGCTCGGCGCACGCACGGAGCCGGCGGCCATCGAGGCCAAGCAGGAATCGCAACTGCTCATCGACCTGGCGCCGCATGTCGACGATTTTCTCGGGAGCCTGTTCGGTATCCGCACCCAGGTCAACGCGTTGGCGGCGCAACATCAGCGCCTGGCGCCACTCTACGAAGTGAAGCGCCAATTCGTGCAGCGCAGCGCGGCGAAGGCCTTCACGCCGGCAGATGCGCAGCTTCTTCACGGCGAGCGCCTCGGCGCTGAACTCACAGCGCGCATCGGCGCGCTACCTGATGACGTGGCGGCGTTCGAACTCGCCTTCGCGCGCAGCGTGCAACGCTGGCAGGCCGACGAGGCGGCGTTTCCGGCCGAACTCGAAGCGGCACTGCACTACGCGGCGTGGGCGCTGCACAGCCAGGCCGGCCGAGCGCGCCACCACAAGGGATTGTTGTTCAAGGTGCCAGCGAAGATCGACGCGCTGAGTTTGCTGGACCACGCGGTGCAGCGCAACGCGGGCGCGGTGACCACGTTCACGATCAAACCCGAGCAGATTCGGCGCCGCAGCGGCTTCAAACTCACCGACAACGGCACCGATCTCGCGGGTGCGTTGGATCAAGCGAACTACTGCATCTGGTGCCATAAACAAGGCAAAGATTCGTGCTCGACGGGCTTGAAAGAAAAGCCTTCGGCGGACGGCAGCGTGGCGTTCAAGCGCTCGGCGTTCGGCGTCAAGCTCGCGGGCTGTCCACTCGAAGAGAAGATTTCCGAGTTCCACATGGCCAAAGTGAATGGCCATGCGATCGGCGCGCTGGCCATCATCACGGTGGACAACCCGCTCGTCGCTGCCACCGGGCACCGCATCTGCAACGATTGCATGAAGTCGTGCATCTACCAGAAGCAGGAGCCGGTGAACATTCCGCAGGCCGAGACACGGACTTTGAAAGACGTTCTCGAATTGCCGTGGGGCTTCGAGATCTATTCGCTGCTGACACGCTGGAACCCGCTGAACTTGCGCCGGCCGCTGCCTGCGCCGCGGAGCAACTATCGCGTCCTCGTCGCCGGCATGGGGCCGGCCGGCTTTGGCCTGGCGCACAACTTGCTGAACGACGGCCACGCGGTGATCGGCATCGACGGATTGAAGATCGAACCGTTGCCGCCGCAGATTGGCGGGGTCGCGCAGGACGGCTCGCGCATGCCATTCGAACCCATCGAGCGCTACGCTGATCTGAATGAAGAGCTCGACGAGCGCGCGCTTGCGGGCTTTGGCGGCGTCGCCGAATATGGAATCACGGTGCGTTGGGACAAGAATTTCCTGAAAGTCGTGCGCCTGCTGCTGGAGCGCCGGAGCAGCTTCGCGCTGTTCGGCGGCGTTCGCTTTGGCGGCACCGTCACGCTGCAAGACGCGTGGGCGCTGGGTTTTGACCACGTCGCCTTGGCGATGGGTGCGGGCAAGCCGACCTTGCTGGACATCCCGGATGGCCTGGCGCGCGGTGTGCGCACCGCCAGCGACTTCCTGATGGCGCTGCAACTCACCGGTGCAGCGAAGGCGGATTCGATCGCCAACCTCCAGGTGCGCCTGCCCATCGCCGTGATCGGCGGTGGCCTGACGGCGATCGACACCGCGACCGAAGCGCTCGCCTATTACGCCGTGCAGGTGGAGAAATTCCTGGCCCGAGGGGAAGTGATTGGCGTTCCCGAGTTTCTCGCCACTTTGGTGGCCGAAGAACGCGTCGTTGCCGATGAGTTCGTCACCCATGCCCTTGCGATTCGCGCCGAGCGCGCGGCGGCGGTACAGCAGGGTCGTGCGGCGCGGATTCTCGAACTGCTGCAAGCGTGGGGCGGCTCGACCATCGTCTATCGCAAGCGCCTGATCGACAGCCCTGCGTACACGCTGAACCACGAAGAGGTGGAACTCGCCTTACAGGAAGGCATCGTGTTCGCCGAGTGCCTGAATCCGGGCGCGGTGCAGGTCGATGAGTTCGGTGCTGCCAAGGCCTTGCTGCTGCGCCGGCAGATCCGCAGCGACGACGGCACTTGGCACGACGGCGATGAGGTCGAGTTGCCGGCGCGCGCGATTTTTATCGCTGCGGGCACTTCGCCCAATACAGTTCTCGCGCGCGAAGACGCCCAGCACTTCAAGCTCGACGGCAAATACTTCGCCGCGGTAGATGCCACCGGCCGCAGCGTCAAGCCCGAGCCGGCGAGCAGCAAACCGAAACAGGCGCAAGTCCTGATGTCCCGCGCCGACGACGGACGGTTTGTGTCGTTCTTCGGTGATCTGCATCCGTC
>JBEBHW010000576.1:0-3120 GCA_040081145.1 Burkholderiaceae bacterium | reverse complement strand
GGCGCCGAGCCGTGCACCGGCTCGAACAGCGACGGAAAACGACGCGACGGGTTCAGGCTCGCCGAAGGTGCAATCCCTATCGTCCCGGCACAGGCCGGGCCCAGGTCGCTCAAGATGTCGCCGAACAGGTTGCTCGCGACGACGACGTCGAAGGCCTGCGGCCGCTGCACGAAGTGCGCCGTCAGGATGTCGATGTGGTAGCGGTCCACGGTAACGTCAAGGTAGCGTTTGGCCATCGCTTCGACGCGTTCGTCCCAATACGGCATCGTGATCATGATGCCGTTGGACTTGGTCGCCGAGGTCAGGCGCTTGCGCGGCCGCGAGCGCGCGAGCTCGAAGGCGAATTCGAGAACCCGGTCGACGCCGGTGCGCGTCATCACGGTTTCCTGGACGACGAACTCGCGGTCCGTGCCTTCGAACATGCGCCCGCCCACGCTCGAATACTCGCCTTCGGTGTTCTCGCGCACGATCATGATGTCGATGTCGCCGGGCTTCAAGCCCGCCAGCGGCGAGCGCACGCCGGGCATCAGGCGCGCCGGGCGCAGGTTCACGTATTGATCGAACTCGCGCCGGAATTTGATGAGCGAGCCCCACAGGGACACGTGGTCGGGAATCTTCTGCGGCCAACCCACGGCGCCGAAGAAGATCGCATCGTGGCCGCCGATCTTCTCTTTCCAGTCGTCGGGCATCATCTGGCCGTGGCGCTCGTAGTAGTCCCAGCAGGCGAAGTCGAAATGATCGAACTGCAGTCCGATGCCGAAGCGGCTCGCTGCGCTCTCGAGAACCCGCAGGCCCTCGGGAATCACTTCCTTGCCGATGCCGTCACCGGCGATGACGGCGATGCGTTGCGTCTTGCTCATGGGTTGGGTCTCACGTGGGTTCCTTCGAATCGAAGCATCCGCTTCATTGTGCCGGCTTGGCGCCGCGCATGACCATCACGACACCTGCGACCGTCAAGGCCATCCCGGCAAGCATCGCCAGCGTGATCGCTTCGCCGAACAGAAGCCAGGCCAGGCACGCCGTGCAAGGCGGCACCAGGTAGAGCAGGCTCGTGACGCGCGTGGCCGCGCCGCGCTGGATCAGCAAGTAAAGCAGCGAGCTTCCGCCCAGCGTCAGGACCAGGATCGACCAGGCCATGGCGCCCAGAATTTGCACGTTCCAGTGAATCGGTTCGACCTCCAACGCTGCCAACGGCAAGCTGATCAGCAGCGCTGCAAAGAGCTGGATCGCGTTGGCCGAGCGCACGTCGGCGGCTGCAAGATAGTGCTTCTGGTAGAGCGTTCCGGCAGTGATGCTGAACAGCGCCAGGATGCCGAGCGACAGGTTCAGCGGCGTGACTTCGCCGACGCCGGTTTTGGGCCACACGACGAGCGTCAAACCGGCCAGTCCCAGCAGCAAGCCCAGCCAATGGCGCAGCGGCAACGTCGGCGCAGCGTCTGCACGGCGCGTCGTGAGCCCGATCCAGATCGCCGTCAGCACCGGTTGCAGGCAGACCAGCAGTGCGACGGTGCCGGCGCCGATTCCCTGTTTGATGGCCGCCCAGACGCCGCCGAGGTAGCCGGCGTGCATCAGCACCCCCGTCAGCGCCAGATGCCCCCACTGCCTGGCGTCGCGCGGCAACGAAGCGCGCGCCAAGGCGATCCACACGCCAAAACATACGACCGACAGCGCGTAGCGAATGCACAGAAAGGTGAACGGCGGCGCGTGCGGCATGCCGAAGCGCGCGACGACGAAACCGGTGCTCCAGATCAGCACGAAAACCCACGGCATCAGGCGCAGCAGCGCCGCGTCGTCGCGCGCCACGGTATCAGCGGGCCTTGGCGCGAATTTCGGGAAGGGCCTTGCGCAGGTAGTAGACCATCGACCAGATCGTCAATACCGCCGACACGATGATCAGCACCGTGCCCCAGAAAGCCGTGTCGATCACGCCGAACAGCACGCCGTGGTACAGCAGGAAGGGGATCGCGACCATCTGGACGGCGGTCTTGACCTTGCCGATCATGCTGACCGCCACACTGCGCGACGCGCCGATCTGCGCCATCCACTCGCGCAGCGCCGAAATCGCGATTTCGCGGCCGATGATGACGAGCGCAATGAGCGAATGCAGGCGTTGTTCGTGAACCAGCACGAGCAAAGC
Organism: Burkholderiaceae bacterium; assembly: GCA_040081145.1. Taxonomy (GTDB): domain Bacteria; phylum Pseudomonadota; class Gammaproteobacteria; order Burkholderiales; family Burkholderiaceae_C; genus JAEMQF01. Next base: position 983 of record JBEBHW010000576.1, on the reverse strand, counting down.
GGCACAGATCAGGAACTTGTCTGCCACCGGATCGAGGAACGCGCCGAAACTCGAGGTCATGTTCAGGCGCCGCGCCAGATAGCCGTCGGCCCAGTCGGTGAGCGCAACGAGGATGAACAGGACTGTCGCGAGCAGGTTCTCCAACTGGTCTTCCAGGCGCAGGTAAAACACCCCAACGACCAGGGGAATCGCGATGATTCGCCCCCACGTGAAGAGCGTCGGCAAATTGAAGAACATGGGGGGATTGTGCCGAAGGTCTGCGCGCCGCCCCTCAAGCGTCAAGTCGGGGCTCAATGCAAAGCACGGTAAATCACTTCGGCGAGTTCTTTCGAGACCCCGTCGACACTCGACAAATCGTCGACACTGGCCTGCTCCACGCCACGCAGCCCGCCGAAGCGCTGCAGCAGCTTCGCGCGCTTCTTCGCGCCGATTCCGGCGATCTCCTCGAGCTTGCTGCTGCCCGTGCGAACGCTGGCACGGCGTGCCCGCATCCCGGTGATCGCGAAGCGGTGCGCTTCGTCGCGAATTTGCGCGACGAGCATCAGCGCCGCCGAATCCTTGCCCAGGGCCACCTTCTCGCGCCCGTCGGCAAAAACGAGCTCTTCGAGTCCGACCTTGCGGCCTTCGCCTTTTTCGACGCCGACGATACGGCTGAGCTCCAGGCCCAGCTCCTCGAACACCTCGCGCGCCACGCCCACCTGGCCGCGCCCTCCGTCAACGAGCACCAGATCGGGCATTCGCGCCTGCCCGGTGCTCGCGGCTTGCGCGAGCTTGGTGTAGCGGCGCAGCAAGACCTGGCGCATCGCGGCGTAGTCGTCGCCCGGCGTGACACCCTCGACATTGAATCGCCGGTACTGCGCCGACTGCATGCGATGGCTCTCGAAGACGACGCACGATGCCTGCGTCGCCTCGCCCGCCGTGTGGCTCACGTCGAAACATTCGATGCGAAAGCGCTCCATGTCCTGCACCGCCAGATCGAGCGC
>JBEBHW010000575.1:0-3120 GCA_040081145.1 Burkholderiaceae bacterium | reverse complement strand
CGACCGTCCCAGCATGAGCCCCCGCCAAGCCCCACCGGGTGCCGCATGCCGCGCCGACCGACGCACGTATCGCGGACGTCGGGCCGAAAACTGCCTGTTCGCCGTCCCAGCGTTTGACCATCCTCGCAAATCAAACACGCAGTGTTCGAAATGCAGGGCTGACCCATCGGCGCGCTACATGCTGCGCCTGTACTGCCCGCCCACCTCGAACAGCGCGTTCGTGATCTGCCCAAGCGAACATACGCGAACCGCGTCGATCAGCAGCTCGAAGACGTTGCGGTCGTCGATCACGGCCTGCTTCAAGCGCTGCAACATCGGCGGCGACTCTTGTGCGTGGCGCGTCTGGAACTCGGCCAAGCGCTTCAGTTGCGACTGCTTTTCTTCTTCGGTCGAACGCGCCAGGGTCAGGACCTTGGGCGTCGAGTCGCCATGCGGGTTGCGAAAGGTATTCACGCCGACGATGGGGTACTCGCCGGTGTGCTTCTGCATTTCGTAGTGCATCGATTCTTCTTGAATCTTGCCGCGCTGGTAGCCGGTTTCCATGGCGCCGAGTACGCCGCCGCGCTCCGTGAGCTTCTCGAACTCGCCCAGCACCGCTTCTTCGACGAGTTCGGTCAACTCGTCGATGACAAACGCGCCCTGGTTCGGGTTCTCGCATTTCGCCAGACCCCATTCGCGGTTGATGATGAGCTGGATCGCCATGGCGCGGCGCACGCTTTCTTCGGTGGGTGTCGTGATCGCTTCGTCATACGCGTTCGTGTGCAACGAGTTGCAGTTGTCGTAGACGGCGATCAGCGCTTGCAGCGTGGTGCGGATGTCGTTGAACTGGATCTCCTGCGCGTGCAGGCTGCGCCCGCTCGTCTGCACGTGGTATTTCAGCTTCTGGCTGCGCTCATTCGCGCCGTAGCGCTCGCGCATCGCCACCGCCCAGATGCGCCGCGCGACGCGGCCCATCACGGTGTATTCCGGGTCCATGCCGTTGCTGAAGAAGAAGCTCAGGTTGGGCGCGAAGTCGTCGACGTGCATGCCGCGCGCAAGATACGCCTCGACGAAGGTAAAGCCGTTTGACAAGGTGAACGCAAGCTGGCTGATCGGGTTCGCCCCGGCTTCGGCGATGTGGTAGCCCGAGATCGACACCGAATAAAAGTTGCGCACGTCGTGATGCACAAAATACTGCGCGATGTCGCCCATCACCTTGAGGCTGAACTCCGTCGAGAAGATGCACGTGTTCTGGCCCTGATCCTCTTTCAGGATGTCGGCCTGCACCGTGCCGCGCACGTTCGCAAAAACCCATTCGCGAATCTTCTGGCTTTCCGTGTCGGTGGGTTCGCGGCCGTTGTCGGCGCGGAACTTGTCGAGGTTCTGGTCGATCGCGGTGTTCATGAACATCGCCAGAATCGTCGGCGCCGGGCCGTTGATCGTCATGCTCACGCTGGTCGCCGGGTTCGTCAGGTCAAAACCCGCGTACAGCACTTTCATGTCGTCGAGTGTCGCGATCGACACGCCGGAGTTGCCGACCTTGCCGTAGATGTCGGGGCGCGGATCCGGGTCGTTGCCGTACAGGGTGACCGAGTCGAACGCCGTGGACAGGCGCTTCGCGGGCGTTCCTGCGCTGAGCAGCTTGAAGCGCTTGTTGGTGCGGAACGCGTCACCCTCGCCGGCGAACATTCGTGTCGGGTCCTCGCCCTCGCGCTTGAAGGCAAACGTTCCGGCCGTGTACGGGAAGCTGCCGGGAACGTTGTCGAGCATCAGCCATTTCAGAATTTCGCCGTCGTCTTCGTACTGCGGCAGCGACACCTTGCGGATCTTGTTGCCCGACAGCGTCGTGTGCGTGAGCGCGGTGCGAAGCTCCTTGTCACGGATCTTCACGACGTATTCATCGCCTGCGTAGGCCGCTTGCATTTGCGGCCACATCGCGAGCAGCTTGCGTGCGTCGGCGTTCAGGCGCCCTTCGCGTTCTTCGGCGAGGTTGATGGCGGCTTCGGCGGCGCGCGGCTTGTCAGGCTTGCCCACCGCGAGCATGCGCGCCGCGCCACGCAGTTGCTGAATTTCGCGCGCCAGCGTCGCCTGAGTTCGCGCGCGCTTCTTGTACTCGCGCACCGTGTCGGCGATGTCGGCGAGGTAACGCGCACGCGCGCCGGGAACGATCGCCGTCTGCTTCGTGCTGTGGCGCACGTCCACGCGCGGCAGGCTGCTCGACTTCACGTTCAGGCCCAAGGCCGCCAGGCGCGGCAGCAGCGCCTGGTAGAGCGCCGTCACGCCGTCGTCGTTGAAGCGGCTCGCCATCGTGCCGAATACCGGCATCGTGTCGGGCGAGGACTTGAACGCCTCGCGGTTACGCTGCACCTGTTTGGCGACGTCGCGCAGCGCGTCGGCAGCGCCACGCCGGTCGAACTTGTTGATGGCGACGAACTCGGCGAAGTCGAGCATGTCGATCTTCTCCAATTGGCTCGCCGCGCCGTACTCGGGCGTCATCACGTAGAGGGAGGAATCGACGAGGGGCACGATCGCCGCGTCACCCTGGCCGATTCCCGAGGTCTCGACGATGATCAAGTCAAAGCCGGCGCACTTGCACGCTGCGAGCACGTCAGGCAGCGCCTGGCTGATTTCGCTGCCGCCGCCCTGGGCTGCGTTGCGCGTCGCCAGGCTGCGCATGTAGACACGCGCGCCCGCTTCGCCCCACGGCGAAATCGCGTTCATGCGGATCCGGTCGCCGAGCAGCGCGCCGCCGCTCTTGCGCCGGCTCGGGTCGATCGAGATCACGGCGATGCGCAACGCGTCGCCTTGGTCCAGGCGCAGGCGCCGGATCAGCTCGTCGGTCAGGCTGGATTTGCCCGCGCCGCCGGTGCCGGTGACGCCGAGCACGGGAATCTTGCGCGTCGCGGCCGTGGCAAGAATCGCCTGGCGCAGCGCCGGATCGGCCTTGCCGTTTTCCAGCGCGGTGATCGCTTGCGCCAGAGCGCGCCAGGCGGAGTCACCATGGCCCTGCAGTGCGTCCACGTCTTTGGGCGCTTGCGCCGCCAGATCGCGATCGCAGCGCATCAGCATCTCGCCGATCATTCCGGCCAGCCCCATGCGCTGCCCGTCTTCGGGACTGTAGATGCGCGCCACGCCATACGC
>JBEBHW010000574.1:0-3124 GCA_040081145.1 Burkholderiaceae bacterium | reverse complement strand
ACCAGGGGCAGCGACGGCAAGTGGACGATGGACACTGCCGAAGTCACCAACATGTCGGGCAAGAAGCCTTACGTGCTGGCGTTCGCTCAAGACAACGCCGGCGAGGTCTATGTGCTGACGTCGATCACGACCGGCCCGAACGGCTCGCTCGACACGATCTACAAGATCGTTCCTTGATTCTTTAGTTCGATAAAGTCGCCGCCGTGGCGCTTGCGCTGCGGTGGCGTTTTTTTGTGTTGATGTTGGGGCGCCTTGAAAGGCGCAATGGGAATTTGTAGATGAATATGGGTTTCACTGCGCCAAAGCTTCGACGCGCGCTGGTCGCATTGACGGTGGCTTTGCTGCCTGTGTGGGTGTTTGCGCAGGCACAAACGGCGCCTCCGGCGGCCGAACCCGTGCCCAAGTTCGACAAGGGCTACATGAGCAGCGCCGCTGCCATCGCAGCAGGCAAAGAGGTGTGGGACAACCAGTGCCGGCACTGCCACGGCAACTCGGCCTACCCGGGCAAAGCGCCGAAATTGAACCCCGGTGGCTACGAGCCCGATTTCATTTTTGACCGTGTCACCTACGGCTTTCGCAAAATGCCGCCGTGGAAAGACGTGTTCACGGTCGACCAGCGCAAGGCCGTCGTCGCCTACATTAAGAGCAGCAGTTTTTCACCCTGAACGGCTGCGCCTGCGATCCCAGTCGAGGAGATTCGAATGACCCCGTTGCGAATTCTGAACATCGTTCTCGGCGTGATGATGCTCGGCTTCACCGCCGTTCAGTACAACGACCCCGACATGCCCCTGTGGGTCTTGATGTACGGCATCCCCGTGCTCTGGATGTACGCGGTCACCTTTCGTCTGCCGGGCATCAGGGCGTCGCGCGATCTGACTGCGCTGCTGTGGGCGACAGTAGTCTTTTATGCGATGGCGATGGTCTTCCTGTGGCCCACCATGCCCAATTTCTGGCGCAAGGAAGTCTGGATCGTCGAAGAAACGGCGCGCGAAGGCATGGGCGTGATGATTGCCTTCGGCGTGATGTTGGTCGCCCTGCTCAATTCGCGCTTGCAGGCGGCGCCCGCCGATGCCGGCGCACGCGTGGGTTCCGCGCGGCAGCGACCCGCTTGATTCGCGCCGCTTCGGCGGCAGTTCAGTCGGTCAGCAACCGAGACGCCGCCACCGGCCGCGCAAACCCCTTCAGCGTCAGCTCGGCGACGGCCTCGAGCTTGAACTGGCCGTCCAGCGCAGCGGTGACGCGTGGCGCCACCAGCGTCTCGCCGCCGCGCGCCTCACCGCACAGGCGCGCCGCGAGATTCGTCACGGTGCCGATCGCACCGTAGTCGATGCGCCCTTCGAAGCCGATTCCGCCAATCGTTGCAAAGCCCTGCGCGATGCCCACGCCCATCTGCAGGTCGTAGCCGCGCTTGCGCCAGCCTGCAGCGAGTTTGCCCACCGCGTCTTGCATCGCCAGCACCATGCGGGCGGCGCGTGCTGCGGCGTCGGGAATCACGACGGGATCGTTGAAGAACACCATGATCCCGTCGCCGGTAAAGCGCTCCAGCGTGCCCTCGTACTCGAGGATCAAACGCCCCATTGCCGCGTGGTATTCGCCGAGCACGCCCATCACTTCTTCGGGGTCGGCAGTTTCAGTGAACGCGGTGAAGCCGCGCAGGTCGAGAAACACCACCGTGATCTCGCGCCGGTGGCTCTTCAGCGGGTCGTCGGCGCCGCCCGCGACGATGGCCTGCGCCAGCTGCGGCGAGAAAAAACGCTTCAGCCGCCCCACTTGCGCGAGCTGCTGCACGCCGTCGGCAACCCGCTGTTCGAGTTGGGCATTCCATTGCGCGAGTTCGTCGCGCTGGCGGTTCACTTCGTCGTAGAGCTGCTTGATGCGCAGCAGCGACTTGACGCGGGCGAGCAGTTCCGCCTGGTTCACGGGTTTGCTCAGAAAGTCGTCGGCACCCGCTTCCAGGCCTTTCGCGCGCTCCTGCTGCGGGTCCAGCGCCGTGACGAGCACGATGGGCAATATCGCGTGCGCCGGGTTCGCGCGGATCGCCTGGCAGACCTCGTAGCCGCTCATGCCGGGCATCATCACGTCGAGCAAGATGAGGTCCGGCGCATCGGCCGCGACGCGCTCCAGCGCTTCGGCGCCCGACGCCGCGGTGATCGCCGTGTAGCCCTTCACCGACAACAGGTCGGCGAGCAGCTTGACGTTTTTCGCGACATCGTCGACGACGAGAATTTTCGCCGTCATGGCTTCTTTCGACCCTCGCTCAAGAAGCGCTGCACGGTCTCGAGAAAACTCTTCAGGGCGATCGGCTTCGTCACGTAGGCGTCAAAGCCCGAGGTCACGATCTTCTTCTGCTCTTCGGGCATCACCGACGCCGACACGGCGAGCACCGGAATCGCGTCCAGCAGCGGGTCTTCGCGGATGCGGCGCAGCGCCGTGATGCCGTCGATGTCGGGCAACTGGATGTCCATCAACACCAGGTCGGGCTTGTGTTCGACCGCCAAGCGCACCCCGTCCAGGCCATTCACGGCTTCAAGCGTGGTGTAGCCCTTGTGCTGCAGGATGTCGCGCACGAGCTTCATGTTTTTCTCGTTGTCTTCGACGATCAGGATGGTGCTCATGGCGCAGTCTCCGAAGTCATGGCTTCCAGCATATGCCGCGGCAGGACAAAGGTAAACGTCGAGCCCTGCCCCGGCGCACTCTCGACTCGAATTGTTCCACCGTGAAGTTCCACGAAGCGCTTGGCCAGGGCCAAGCCCAGGCCCGTGCCTTCGGACTTGCGCAGGTAGTCGCCGCTGGCCTGGCGGAATTCCTCGAAGACGAGCGCTTGCTGATCGCTTGCGATGCCTACGCCGGTGTCGATGACGGAGATTTCGATCGCCTCTGCGTCACCCTCACCAACGCGCCGCGCGCGCAGCGTCACCTTGCCGCCGGCTGCAGTGAACTTGACGGCATTGGAGAGCAGATTGATCACGACCTGCTTGATCTTGCGCGCATCGGCCACCCACTCTTCAACGCCCGCTTCCACATCGAGTGCGAGCACCAACCCGTTGCGCGCGGCGCGCTCGCGCACCAGCGTCAACGAGTTGTCGAGCAGCATCTCGAGGTCGAAGCTCGACAACTCGAGCTC
>JBEBHW010000573.1:0-3124 GCA_040081145.1 Burkholderiaceae bacterium | reverse complement strand
GTTGAGCGCCAGCCGGATGTCGTCGATGGCGGGTGCGTCCAGTTCGCTGAGGAACAGCGCACGATAGGCCGCCTGCCGGGATTTGTGGCCCGCGCCGAGGTCGAGGTAGAGCGGGTGCGGCGCGACTCGGCCATCGGTCTGGCCCAGTGCATTGGCGCGATAGCTGCTCCAGCGGTAGTGGGCGGGGTCTTCCACCATCGCGGCGCGCACAGGGTTGAGTTCGATGTAGCGCATGCAGGCGAGCAGATAGGCGTCGGCGTGAACCAGCGAGGACTTGTAGCGGCTGTCCCACAAGGTGCCGGTGCGCTTGTAGGTCCGGTTGATGTACTGCACGTAGTGGCGGCCCAGGGCGATGACCAAATGCGGCACCCGCTCGGCTTTGGTGGGCGTGAGCAGCAGGTGCACGTGGTTGGTCATCAGCACGTAGGCGTGCAACGCGCACTGATTGGCCGCCAGCGCCTCGCCCAGCCAATGCAGGTAAGCCTGATAGTCCTGCTCGCCGAAGAAGCAAGGCTCGCGGTTGTGGCCGCGCTGCACGATGTGCAGCGGCACCCCATCGAGCTGAATGCGCGGGCGGCGAGGCATGAAGACATGCTACGCGCCTGCGGCTGGAAAAGCGAGCCTGGCCCCTTTGGGACAATCTGCGGCAGGAAAAGCGAGCCTGGCCCCTTTGGGAAAATCTAACCGACGTACTTCACCAACCACAACGAAATTGCCGGAAAGAACAGCAACAGCAGCGTGCGCAGCGTATCGCTCACGAGAAACGGCATCACGCCGCGGTAGCTTTCGGCGATGGGAACGTCATTCGCCATCGAGTTGACGACGTAGACGTTCAGGCCCACGGGCGGCGCGAGCATGCCAAACCCCACTGTCATCAGCACCATGATGCCGAACCAGATCGCGACACTTTCCTTGGGCATGCCGAAGTCCAAGCCGATGATCATGGGGAAGAAGATCGGAATCGTGAGCAGGATCATCGACAGCTCGTCCATCACCGAGCCGAGCACGACGTAGAGCAACATGATCGCGGCGACGATGGCCACCGGCGCCATGCCCCACGACAGCACTTCCCTGGCGAGTTGTGCAGGCACCTGGGTCAGCGCGAGCGCGGCGTTCATGATGTCGGCGCCCAGAAAGATCATGAAGATCATGGCCGAGGCCTGCGCCGTCGCGTAGAAGCAGGTCTTGAAGCCCTTCCAGGTGATTTCGCGGCGCAGCAGCGCGGCGAAAAAGGTCGACGCAGCGCCGACTGCGGCGCCTTCGGTGGGCGTGAACTTGCCGCTGTAGATGCCGATGAAGACAACGAGGAAGATCACGGCTATCGGCACGATGCCCGTCAGCGCTTTCAACGTGATCCGCGGCGCCTCGTCGTGTTCGGGCGCGTGGCCCGGGACCAGGCGCACGTAGATCGCGATCGCAATCATGTAGCCGAGCATCGCGATCACGCCCGGCACCATCGCCGCGGCAAAAAGCTTGGCGATGTTCTGCTCGGCGAGGATGGCGTAGATGACGAGCGGCACCGACGGCGGAATCAGGATGCCGAGCGTTCCGCCTGCGGCGAGCGTTCCGGTGGCCAGGCGCCCCGAGTAACCATGTTTGCGCAGCTCGGGCAGCGCAACCGAGGTGATCGTCGCCGCTGTCGCGACCGACGAGCCGCAGATCGCGCCAAACGCTGCGCACGCGAGCACCGCCGCCATCGCCAGGCCGCCGCGAAAGCGCCCCATCACTGCGGCGGCAAAGGCGAACAGCGCTTTCGAGATGCCGCCCTGCGAAGCGAAATTGCCCATCAGGATGAAGAGCGGGATCACGCTCAGGTCGTAACTCGCGAATCGCGCGAACGCCTGGCTGTTGAGAAAACTCGAGTAGGGGTGCCAGCCGCCTTGGAGCAGGTAGCCCACCGAGCCGGCGACGAACATCGCCACCGCGATCGGCGTGCGGATCGCCATCAGCACGAGCATGATGCCGAAGATGAGCAGCGCCAGGGTGACGGGTGTCATGCGCTCACCTCATCGCCGAAGCCGTGCAGCGCTTGGGCAAAGCCGATCGCCGAGCACAGCGCAAGCGGCGGCACCATCAGGGTGTAGACGATCCACTCCGGAAAGCCGAGCATCATCGAACCCGAATGGCTGCTCCACGCGCTCAGCCCGCCGATCACGGTGCGCCAGCACATCAGCGCCATGACGCAACCGAGCAGGAATGCGCCGACGCGGTCGAGCCTGGCTTGCGTCGTGGCGGCGGCGCGAACGGTGAAGAAGTCGACGATGATGTTGCCGCGCTTGAGCTGGCACCACGGCAGGAACAGCGCGATTGCAGCACCCGCCGCCGAGCCGGTGAGCTCGAAGTCGCCCACTAACGTCCAGCCGGTCGTGTTGCGCCCGATCACGCTGACGCACGTCATGAGCGTGATGGTCGTGAGCAACACGCCCGCGACGATGGCGCAAAGCTTCGCCAGAGGCACCAGCAGTCTCATGCAGTCTCCTTGTCCTTCTTGTCGCCCCGGTGCAAACCGGGGTCCAGCACTGGCCCCGCCGGCGAATCGGGGCCGTGGACCCCGGCGCTCGCCGGGATGACATCGCTTCGTTCTCCAGGGCGAGCGCGATTGTCGCTCGGGCAGTAACGTCAACAGCGGCTGAAGTATTCGCGGCGTTGCCACTCGTCCTTGTTTTCTGCGGCGTCAAAGCGCTCGAGCTCGCTGCGTTTGACTCGCGAATACAGACCCGTCAGGGGCGTACCGAAGGCCTTGCGCAGCACGGCGTCGCCGGCCATCGCCTCCAGCGCCTCGCCCAGGCTCGAGGGCAGGCGCGTGCCTTGCGCGTAAGGGGTTTCGGTCGCCGGGCCGGGGTTCAGCTGCTGGCGCAAGCCGCTCAGTCCGCAGTGGATTTGCGAGGCGATGTAGAGGTAGGGATTCGCCATGGGTTCGCCGACGCGATTTTCGATTCGCGTGGCGGCATCGCCGCTGCCACCCAGGACCCGCAGCATCGCTCCGCGGTTGTCGCGCCCCCAGAGCACCGACTGCGGCGCCATCGCGTGGGGTTGGAAGCGGCCAAACCCGTTGATCGTGGGCGTGCCGAAGATCGCCGCACCGCGCGCGTGCGCAAGAAGCCCCGCGAGCCAATGCGCACCC
>JBEBHW010000028.1:0-13410 GCA_040081145.1 Burkholderiaceae bacterium | reverse complement strand
AACCTGCCGCCCTGGCTGCCGCCGCTGTTCGGCCGAGATGACGACCTGCACCGGTTGGGCGAGCTGCTCGATCGGCACCCGCTGGTCACGGTCACCGGCACCGGCGGCATCGGCAAGACGTGCTTGGCTCAGGCCGCGGCCTCCGCCCGCCTGGAGACCACGCCCGACGGCCTGTGGTGGGTCGACCTGGCTCCGCTCACCGACCCGGCTCGCATCCCCGACGCGCTCGCATTGGCCATGGGTCTGCGACCGAAAGCTGAGCAATCTCCCACCGACGCCCTGCTCGCCGCGCTGGCCGGGCGCGCACCGCTGCTCGTGCTGGACAACGCCGAACATCTGCTCGACGGCGTCGTCGCCCTGCTCACCCGGCTGCGCCAGGGTGCGCCGCAGGCGCGCTGGCTCGTCACGAGCCAGGAGGTGCTGCGCATCGCCGATGAGCATGTGTTTCGCGCCGGGCCGCTGGGGCTGCCCGGCGCTGACGACAACGCTGGCAGCGGTGGCGCCGTGGCGCTGTTCGTCGCCCGCGCGCAAGCTGCCGACCGACACTTTGCGCTCGGCCCGGAGAACCAGGCGAGGGTGGCAGACATCTGCCGGCGCCTGGACGGCATCCCGCTGGCCATCGAACTGGCGGCGGCTCGGTTGCCACTGCTCGGCGTGCAAGGGCTGCACCAGCGGCTCGACCAGTGCTTCAAACTGTTGACCACGGGCGACCGCAGCTCGGCGCGGCGCCACCACACGCTGCGCGCGGCACTGGAGTGGAGCCATCAACTGCTGGCTGCGCCTGAGCAGGCTGTGCTGCGCCGCTTGGGCGTGTTCGCCGGTGGCTTCACGCTCGAGGCGGCGCAGCAGGTGGCCGAAGACGAACAAGGCATCGACCGCTGGGAGGTGCTCGAACACCTCGGCGCGCTGGTCGAAAAGTCGCTGATCGTCGCCGAAGGCGAGGCCCAGCCACGCTATCGAATGCTGGAAACGATGCGCCTCTTTGCGCTCGAGCGCCTGATCGAGAGCGGCGAGGCCAAGCAGGCGCGCCGTCGTCACCGCGAGCACTACCTGGCGATTGCCGAAGACGCGCGATCGTGCATGCTGGTCGGCGACCCGCGCGGTCTGGCGCAACTCGACCGCGAGCGCGACAACCTCTTCCTCGCGCTGGCCTGGCCCGATGAAGACCCGGCGCTGCAGCACGGCCTGCGCCTGGCCGCGGCGATGCGCTACTACTGGACCTCGCGCGGCCTGCTCGCGCGCGGTCTGCACGCCACGCTGGAGGCGCTGGCCCGCCCGGGCGCAGAGGTGCGAAGCGTGACGCGCTGCATGGTGCAGGCCACGGCGGCGCAGCTGCACTCGTGGATGGGGGACCAGGCCGAGGCGCTGCGTCACGTGCAGGAGGCTGAGCAAGCCGCACGCACGCTTGGCGATGATCGCTGCATGTGCCTGACGCTATCGGCGGCCGGATTCATCCACATCGCCCGCGGCGAAGGTCCGCAGGCGCGACTCGCCGCGCAGGAGGCGCTGGCACTGGGGCGTGGCCTGGGTGACGGCCATGAACTCGGCAACGCCCTGGCACTGATGGCGGCCCTGCACAACTTGGACGACGAACCCGAGCAGGCGCTGCGGCTGCTCGAGGAAGGTGTGGCACTGCGCCGCCGCACGAACCAGCCCTGGAGCGAGGCCGTCGGCCATCTCAACCTGGCGCAACACGCCATCCATCGCGGCCATGTGGCCGCCGCCGGACCGCACCTGCAAAGGGTGCTGGCGCTGCTGCCGCGCATCGACTCGCAGCACATCGGCCTGCACCTGATCGGCATGAGTGCCGAGTGGGCCGCGGCCAGCGGAGAGCACGAGGCCGCGGTGCTGCTGGGCGCGGCCTGCGTCCAGCAGTACGGCCGCGTCGGCATGGCAGACCAGCTGGAGCCGCAGCAGGTGCAGCGCTTCGAGCGCGCGCGCCAGGCGCTGGACCCGGCGACGCGCGAACGGCTGCAGGCCGCCGGCCGTACGCTGAGCTATGAGGGTGCGCTGCAACAGGTGCGCGAGTTCATGGCACGCACCATGGGGTCGGAATTCAGCATTGACAAGGCCTGACTTCAGGCGCCTTCAAGACTCGCAAGGGCGCTCAGGCCGACAGTCTCTCCCAGCCCCGCAGCCCTCCGCGCCGGGGTTCTTCAGGAGAGACACATGCACTTCCCGACACCGCTTCGCCTGGCCACCTTCGCCGCCTCGATCCTGCTTCGCGCCGTCCTCGTCAACCACGTCGCCGAGTGGCTGCAGACGCAGGGCGTGGAGAGCGCCATTCGAGCCGTGTTCGTGCGGCCATCCGCCGATGCGCCGCGGGCGACCCGCGGCGCCGTGGAAAGCAAGGACTGGGTCGAGCAGGCGCAGCAGGGTGCCCGTCCTGCGTTGCTCAAGGCTTCGCGGCTGTGACTCGCCCGATCGGGGCAGGTGTTTGACTCGTTCCCAACCTGGGAACACAATGCAGACATGCGGGTGATTTCGAAGCAGAAACTGGTGCGGTTTTGGATTCGCCATCCGCCTGCTGAGCAGCCCCTGCGAACATGGTTCGAGGTCGTCAGCGCCGCCAAATGGAAAACGCCGCACGACATCAAGGCGCAGTTCGCGAGCGCCAGTCTGCTTGGCAAGAACCGAGTGGTGTTCAACATCAAGGGCAACGACTATCGCCTGGTTGTCGCCGTCGCCTATGTGTTGGGGGCGATGTACATCAAGTTCGTCGGTACGCACGAAGAGTACGACGCGATCAATGTTTCCACGGTGGAGTCCAAGCCATGAGCAAGTCCAGATACGTGATCCATCCCATCCGGAATCAGACCGACTACGACGCTGCGCTTGCGCTTGTAGAGCCGTACTTCGACCATGAGCCCGCGGCCAAAAGCGAAGCAGCGGCGTATTTCGAAGCGCTGGTCGCCGTGATCGAAGCGTACGAGGCCAGGCACTTCCCCGTAGCGCCGCCGGACCCCATCGACGCGATCAAGTTTCACATGGAGCAGCGCGGCATGAGCGCGAGCGATCTGCAAGCCATGATAGGCACCCGTTCGCGCGTGCACGAAATCCTGAATCGCAAGCGTCCCTTGAGCTTGGCGATGGTGCGCCGCTTGCATGCCGGGCTGGGCATTGCTGCCGAGACGCTCATTCGCACTCCAGTGACGTGAAGCGACGGCTTTGCGCGGGGGCGGGCGACATTCACTCAGCGACGGCCGCCGCGGTATCCGGGGGATCAGTGCCAGTGTCAATCGGTATGTCTGGGACTACAGCATCGGTCCCCGTGGCGAAATCATCGCAGGGCCAGTGAGCGGAGAAGAAGTCATCCTCACCCCACGCGTTCGCGGGTCAGCCCAAGCATCATGGTGAGCGGCTGCATCGGCGACTCGACGAAACCGTGTCTTGCGTAGAACGCCTTGGCGTCGTCGTCGATTGCATGGCACAGCAAGGCACATGCACCGATGATGTCCGCGGCCTGCAGCGAACGCAACACGGCGTCCTTGAGCAGCCCGCCGCCAATACCACGCCCTGACCATGCGTCATCCACCGCGAGTCGGCCGAGCACGACGACCGGAAGCGGGTCAGGCATGTTGCGCCGCAAGCGCGGCAGCGCCGATTCGGTGTCCAGCGAGCCGGCGGCCAGAGCGTAATAGCCGACCACGCGCCGTTTCCCGGTGCAGACAACGTAGGTGCGAGTCGCCCCGCTCGATGCGTTGGCCAGCGCGCGCCGACGAAGCCAGTGACTCAACGACTCATGCCGGCAGGTGAAAGACGAAGTGTCGTGATCGGCCGCGATCGGAGCCGGTGGTTCCAGCGCAGTGGAACTTACTTCTCCCAAGGCGAACGCCTGGCCAGAAGGCGTTGCAGCGCAGCGTTCTTGCGGAGCGGCGCATTCATCAGCGCGACAAAGGCCTTGTACTGTTTTGGCGTAACGCTGAACAGGGTCTGGTCGAGCAGCACCTGTTGCGCTTTCTCGCGTGAGGCGTCAAGCATGAATTCGGTGCGGCTCTTGCCTTGCAGCTGAGCGGCACGGTCGATCAACTCACGCTGCGAGGCGGGCGCGCGCAGGTTGATGACAGTGGAGGGCGAGGTGCTCATGGCGGCAATGTAGCAGATGTGTGCACGTTGTGCATACGTCAGGCGTTCGATTCGAAGGCCACCACGCGGCAGTCGGTGGCGCTGGGCGGCGAGCCGCCACCCACCCTGTAGAGATTGCAACCTCAAGTTGGCGAACTCCGACGCCCCCACTATTGCGGCTCGATCCTCGCATCCCGAATCGCCTTGCCCCACTTCACCGTCTCGACCTTGTTGCGCTGCGCCAGCGCCTCGGGCGTTCCCGGGTCGATCGTGAAGCCGGTGGCAGCAAACTTGTCTTGCAGGTCCTTGGCATTCGCCGCGGCGTTGATCGCCTGGTTCAGTTTGGCGACGATCTCCGGCGGAGTGCCGGCCGGCGCGAAGACGGCGAAGTAGGCGATCAGCTCGTAGTCCTTCAGGCCGAGCGCCTCGTTCACCGTCGGCAGCTCGGGCACGGCGGCGGCGCGTGTCGTGGACGTGACGGCGAGGCCGCGGATCTTGCCGGCCTTGTGCTGCGACACCGTGACGCCGAAGTCGGCGCTGAACATGTTGACCTGGCCGCCGATGAGGTCCGTCATCGCCGCCGGGCCGCTCTTGTAGGGAATCGGATTCATCTGGATGCCGGCCATGCTGGCAAGCACTTCCGACGACACCTGTTGCGACGTGCTCGCATAGGCAAAGCTCACCTGCCCGGGCTTGGCCTTGGCGAGGTCGACGAATTCGCGCAGCGTCTTGGCCGGCACGTCGACGTTGACGGCCACCATCAGCGGCACCGAGCCGAGGTAGCCCACCGGCGCGAACGCCGTGTCCTGGTCGTACGGCAGTTTTTTCATGAGGAACTTCAGCGCCGCGTTCGTGCTGTTCGTGCCGATGAGGAGGGTGTAGCCGTCGGCGGGGGCCTTGGCAACGATGTCGGCGCCGAGCATGCCGCTCGCGCCCGGCTTGTTGTCGATCACGATCGCCTGGCCAAGCGTCGCGGCCATCTTCTCGGCGAAGGCGCGGCCGATCTGGTCCGTGGCGCTGCCGGCGGCGAACGGCACGATCGCCTTGATCGGCTTGTTAGGGTAGGGCTGCGCGTGGGCGCTCGTCAGACAGGCGCTGGCGGCAATCAAGGCGGCCAGGGCGGCGAACCGGGCAAGGGCGAATGGCATGGTGAGTCTCTCCAAGGGAAAGGGGTGCGGTTCAGGGCAAAAGCAGCTTGGCAAACGTGGGCGCGTCGATGTTCGCGCCGCAAACCACCAGGCCGATTCTTTGGCCAACGAGCCGCGCGCGCAGCGGGTGCATCAGCGCGGCCAGAGGCGCCGCTGCGGCCGGCTCGACGGCGAGCTTGGCGCCGCTGAACATGAGGCGCATGGCAGCGCGGATCTGCTCGTCGCTGACCAGCACCACCTCATTCACAAAGCGCTGGTTCAGCGCAAACGAGTAAGGCTCGCAGCGCGGCGAGCCGAGCGAATCGGCAATCGTTCGCACCGCGTCTATCGATTGCGGCGAGCCGGCCTTGAAGCTGCGGGAGAGGGTGTCGGCGCCTTCGGGCTCGACGACGTAGACCGCGGTCGCCGGGCTCATCAACTTCACGGCGCACGCCACACCGCCCGTGAGACCGCCACCGCCGGCAGCGACGATCAGGGCGTCAAGCTCGGCGCCCGCGGCGCGCACTTGGGCTATGAATTCCGTTCCCACCGAAGCCGTGCCGAGGGCGGTCTTCGGCCCTTCAAAAGGGTGCACGAACACCCGCCCCTCAGTGGCTTCGATTTCCTTGACGCGCTCGAAGGCGCGATGCACGTTGTCGACAAGTTCGACCTGAGCGCCGAGGTCTCGGCACAGCTCCACACGGTACGGGTTCGCGTTCTTCGGCATCACGACCTTGGCGCTCGTGCCCAATTTGCGCGCGCAGTACGCGAGCGAGATCGCGTGGTTGCCTGCCGACACGCCGGTAACGCCGCGCGCGAGTTGTGCTGCGTCCAGATCCAGCATCACGGAGAGCGCGCCGCGCGGCTTGAAGCTGCCGGTGCGCTGGAACAGTTCTTCCTTGAGCCAGACCTGGGTCGACGCGCCCACTGCGGCGCCGATCGCATCGTCGTGCCACACGCGCACCGGTGTCGTGACGATGTGCTGTGCGATGCGTTCGCGATTCCTTCGGATCGCCTCCAGCGTGGGGACATCGAGCGATGGATTCATCAAGAGCCTGCCTTCCTTCACACGACCTTGCCGATCTTGTGGTAGCGCGCCGAATGGAACAGCAGCGGCGGCAGATTCGATTCGACGACGCAGGACACCTGGCCGACGAACAACAGGTGGTCGCCGATTTCGTGCTGCGCGACGCTGAGGCATTCGAACACCGCGGCGCAATCGGCGAGCACTGGCGCGCCGTTCGCGCCGTCGCTCCACGAGCCCTGCGTGAACTTGTGGCTCACGCGCGAGGCGAAGTGGCGCGACAACTCGATCTGCGCCTCGCTCAAGACGTTCACGTTGAATACTTTCGCTGCGGCGAATACGCTCGTGTTCGGGCTGGCGCGGCGCAGCGACCACAGCACCAGCGGTGGCTCGAGCGACACCCCGCCGAACGAATTGGCCGTGAGGCCGGCGGGCGTGCCGCTGGCGTCGCGGCAGGTGACGATTGTCACCCCGGTAGCGAAGCGCCCGAGCGCGTGGCGAAGCTGCTGCGGCGTAGGCGCCGCGTTCTTGGGATCGAGCATGAAAATGCCGATTATCGGGTGCGCGACTCGCAGTCGCACCCGGGCCCTCCCGTGCTCGCCCGCATTGACAGCGCGCCGGGCTGCGCCCAGGATCGCGCCACCATGTCTCAATTCAGCACCCTGCTTGCGCGCAAAGACGCCAACCACCCGCGCATCGCGCGCATCACGCTGAACCGACCGCAGCGCTTGAACGCCATCGGGCAGGGCATGCCGCGTGAAATCCGCGAAGCGGTGGCCTGGGCCGAAGCCGACGACGAAGTCCACGTCATCGTTCTCGATGGCGCAGGCCGCGCGTTCTGCGCCGGCTACGACCTCGTCGACTTCGGCTCCGGCCGCACCGAGCATCCGTGTCAGCAGGAGAAGATGCCCTACGACCCGATGGCCGACTACGCGGCGATGAAGGGCTATACCGAAGACTTCATGAGCCTGTGGCGCTGTCGCAAGCCGACGATCGCCATGGTGCACGGCTACGCGGTGGCGGGCGGCAGCGACATCGCGCTGTGCTGCGACCTGCTCGTGATGGCCGACGACGCGCGCATCGGCTACATGCCCACGCGCGTCTGGGGTTGCCCGACGACGGCGATGTGGACGTATCGCGTCGGCCCGGCGCGCGCCAAGCAGTTGATGTTCACGGGCGATACGCTCGACGGCACCACCGCTGCGGCGTGGGGCCTGGCCAACCTGGCCGTGCCGGTGGCGGACCTGGAAGCGGCGACGCTGAAACTCGCGCTGCGCATCGCCGGCGTTCCGCTCGCGCACCTGGCGATGCACAAGATGGTCGTGAACCAGGCAATGCTCAGCATGGGTCTGGAGCAGACGCAGATGTTCGCGACGCTGTTCGACGGCGTGACGCGGCACAACCCAGAGGGGCTGTGGTTCCGCCGCCATGCACAGGTGCACGGCTTCAAGTCGGCAGTCGAGTGGCGCGACAGCGGGCGCGCGATTCCCGAAGGCGATGAGGCGCGCGACTTGATTGAGCAGCTCGAGGCTGAGCTCGCCCGTCGATCACCGCAAGGCGATTGACGGCCTGCGAAGCTGGCACCAGGACCGCCGAGATGATGAACGCCTACCCTCCCTTCGCTGACCCCCTGCGCAGGGCTGCCGCTGCGGTGTGCTTGCTCGGCGCCGCGACGCTTGCCGCGGTGGGCTGCGCTTCCGGCGCAGGCTGCGACAAGACCTGGGCCGCATCGCCGCAGTTCTCCACCGAGGGCTGCGTCTTCCAGAACCTGCAGAACCCGCGGGCCCAGCCTTCCCAGCCCACCTGGAAAATCTGGTCACGTTTCCTGGAGCCCGCGCCGCCGGGCACGACGCCGGTCGATGCGATTCCCGTGCGCAAGCTCGACCGGGCGATGCTCGACGCGCTCGACGCCTCCGCCAATCACATCGTGCGGCTCGGACATTCGTCGCACCTGCTCAAGCTGCGTGGCAAATACTGGCTCATCGATCCGGTGTTCGGTGAGCGCGTCTCACCGGTGAGCTTCGCCGGCCCGAAGCGTTTTCACCCGCCACCGCTGGCGCTGACCGAGCTGCCGCCGATCGAGGGCCTGATCCTGTCGCACGACCACTACGATCACCTGGACCTGCCGACCATCGAATACCTGAACGGGCGCGTGCAACGCTACTTCGTGCCGCTGGGCGTGGCTGCGCGGCTGCTGGACATGGGTGTCGAGGCGAAGCGCATCGAGGAATTCGACTGGTGGCAAAACGCCAGCCACGCCGGTGTGCAGCTCACCGCCGCGCCGGCGCAGCATTTTTCCGGGCGCACGCTGTGGGACCGGAACCGCACGCTGTGGGTCAGTTGGGTCATCCAAAGCGGCGAGCAGCGCATCTTCTACAGCGGCGACTCGGGCTACTTTCCCGGCTTCAAGCAGATCGGCGAGCGTTTCGACGGGTTCGACCTGGCGTTGATGGAAAACGGCGCCTACGACAGCTACTGGCCTTCGGTGCACATGAGCCCCGAGGAGACCGTGCAGGCCTTCCAGGACCTGCGCGGCCGCGTGCTTTACGTGGTGCACAACAGCACCTTCAACCTGGCGTTCCACACCTGGCAAGACCCGCTCGAGCGCGTCGCGGCGCTGGCCGAAGCCAAGCGTCTGGCGTTGGCAACGCCCGAGATCGGCGAAGTGCTGACGATCGGCAGGCCACGCACGAACGTGGCGTGGTGGAAGGGGCTGAAGTAGCCTGCGCAAGGTCGCGGCTCAGCGCCGCTCAGGCTTCGCGGGCGGCCAGCGGCAACCAGCGCACCAACACATCGGTCTGAGCCACATTGTGTTCACTGCGCAACGCCGGCGGCGCGGTCGTGAAGCCGAGTCGCGCCAGCAGGCGAATTGAGCGCCCGTTGCGCTCGTCGGCGGTGGCAAGCCATTCGGTGACGCCGTAGCGCGCGCAACCCTCGTCGAGCACGGCGCGCGCCGCGCGTTGCGCGACGCCTTGACCCCAGAACTCGCGACCGACGACGAAGGCGATCCACGCCAGGCCGCCTTCGCACACCGTCGCCTGGACGATACCGGCAACACCTCCTGTGTCAAGCCGGATCGCCCAGTTCAGCCATTGCTCGCGCCCGTCCGCCGAGGCGCGCGACTCCAGGCGCAGAAAGCGCTCGCGCAGCACGGCGGCCGACGCGGGCGGCGCGTCGTCGAGGTAGGTGTAGACGGCGGGGTCGTCGAGAACGTCGAACACGGCTTGCGCGTGCCCGGCACACTGCGGCTCGAGGCTCAGCCCCTGCGCCCTGAGGGCGCGAATCGTCGGCGCGGCATGAGCCATCAGCGGCTCGCCCTCGCGGCGGGTTCGGCGTTGCGGGCCTGGCCGTTCGCGCCACGCGCGTCGAAGCGCGCCCGGTAGGCGCCGGGTGCCACGCCGACGAGGCGCCGGAACGCGCGACGAAAAGTTTCCGGAGAGTCGTAGCCGCATTGCGTGGCGACGTCGGCCAGGCGCATGGGCGTGCTCTCGAGCAACTCGCGGGCGCGCGCCATGCGTTCCGCTTGAAGCCATGCGTTCGGCGTCATTCCGACCGAGCCCTTGAATTTGCGCAGAAAGGTGCGGCCGCTCATTGCGCTGCGCGAGGCGAGGGCGCCGATCTCGATGGGCCGGTGCAGGCGGGCGCGCGCGTAGTCGAGTGCGGCGCCGACGGTCAAGCTGATGCGCTGCGAGACCCGACCGCCGCCACTTTCGTCCGGTACCACGGCACCCCCAGCCCCGGCCGGCGCAATGCGAACACTTCGACCGCAATCGCGTATTCGAAGGTGCACAAGTTGTCGTAGGCGAGCAGCACGACGAGATCGGGTGCGCGCACCGGGTAGGATTTCATGTTGGCTAAAACTTACCACACATTTGCCGTTTCGCCACTCCCCGCACGGCGCGGCGTCGCCTAGATTCGCCTGCATCAACACCTTGAGCACGACACCATAACAATGCAACTTTGGATCGGCAACCGGCAACCGAGTAAAGAAAGGATGATCACGTGGCACTCGAACTTCGACCGAACTGCGAATACTGCGACAGGGACCTTCCGCCGCATTCCCTTGAGGCGCGCATTTGCAGCTATGAGTGCACGTTCTGCGCCGACTGCGTGAGCGGGACGCTGCACAACGTCTGCCCGAACTGCGGCGGCGGTTTCGCGCCGCGCCCGGTTCGGCCGGCGACCGAATGGCGGCCGGGCTTGAGCGTGGCGAGGCGCCCACCGTCGGACAAGCGCCGCACTCTCTCCTACACCTTGGACGACATCACGCGCCACGTCGCCCGCATCGAACACATCGCGCCGGAGAGCCGTTGACGCCTCGTTTGCCGGCCTCGGGGCGCTCACCGGGCCTGCACTCGCTGCACCTGGCGCAACACGTCGGCGGCGAGGTGCGGCAGCTGCTGGCCGGCGCGGCGGGCCCCGCGCCGAAGTCGATTCCCAGGCCCAGCGCCTTCACGCCGCGCACGCGCTCTACCTCCCCTGCGCACCTCAGCCCAGCATCTTCAGCAGCGCCGGAATCTGGCGCCGCTGCAAGGCGTTTTGCGCGGCCCATTGCTCTGCCGGCGGCAGCTCGACGAGCCAGCGCACCTCGCCGGCGACGAGTGTCGCGATCGCGATGCCGTCGCGGTAGAGCACACGGTGGCCGGTGAGCGCGGCCAGGCGCGCGCCCGGCGTCACCACGCCCACGAGGTTCAGCGGGTCGGCGCCGCTCAGGCTGATCCAGGCACCGTCCAGCGCGCGCCGGCGCGTGTCGCGCAGAGTGCCGATCGCCTCGGGCAGCGCGAACTGCTCGCCCGACAGGCCAGCGACAAAACGCCCGCCGCGGATCTCGCCGCGCGCTTCGAGCCGGCGCAGGCAGCGCAGCAGCTCGCGCCACGGCGGCAACCAATTCGCTTCGCGCGCGACGAGGCGCCAGAAAACGA
Source organism: Burkholderiaceae bacterium (assembly GCA_040081145.1). Lineage (GTDB taxonomy): Bacteria > Pseudomonadota > Gammaproteobacteria > Burkholderiales > Burkholderiaceae_C > JAEMQF01. The sequence goes on along the minus strand of JBEBHW010000028.1, from coordinate 2,272 downwards.
CGCCGTAGCGTTTCAGCAGGCTGCGTGCGACGTGCTCGACCACTTGCGCGTCGTCGCTGGTCATCGGGCTCGACGTGCCCGTCGTTGCCGCGGCTGGGCCGCCCGCGGTGGCGGTCGTCTCGGACGGCATGCGCAACTCCCGCACCGCGCGCCGCGCCAGCGCCCAGCGGCCCGCGTCTTCGATGCCGAACAGCGCGGTGCGCCGCGGCCGCTTGCGGCCGTCCGCTGCGCGGCGTTTTTCGGAGGGCACGAGCAGCGCACGCAAGCCGGCAAAGCTGTCGCAATTGACGAGGCCTTGCGCGACCAGCTCGCCGAGGCCGTCTTCGACTTGCGTGCCGAGCAAGCCCGAGCCGGCGGCGATTTCGTCGAAGAACGACGCGCCGTGCGTGCTGATGACGTCGAGCACGCGGCGGCCGCCCGAACTCAGCGCCAGCGCGCTGGCGTCTTGCGCGAGCGTGGCCCAGAGCGACAAATGGCGCCGCGTCGCCAGCATGATCGGCGTGGTGCGCACCGGACTCGCGGTGCGCGTTCCGCTCGAATTCAACGCGGCGATTCGCGTCCAGACGACGCGTCCGGCGCGGCTCAACTCGTCGAGCCACGCCGGGTCGTACTCGTTGACTCGCGAGGGCAGGATCTCGGTTTCCCACGCCGCTGCCGGCGCCTCGAAGCCTTCGAGTTGCGAGACGATTCCCGCCACCGCGTCGGGCCCTTCGACGCGTGCCGCCGGTGCGACGCGCTGCCACTCGAAGAGGAAGCGCATGAAGTCGCGTGGCTCTACCGCTTCGATCTCCTGGCGCAGCCGGTTCACGGTGTAGCGGTGGATGCGTGCGAGCAGTCGCCGCTCGCACCATTCCCCCTCCGTCGCGCCGGGGGTGAAGCGCCCGCGCATCACGGTGCCTTCGGCTTCGAGCTGCAGCAGGGCCTGCTCTGCCTGCGAAGCGCCCAAGGCCAAGGGCGCGGCGAGAAGCGCCGCAGTCACCGGGCCGAGGCCTTGCAGTCGGTCGCGCAGGATTTCAACGAGTGCTGCCTCAGGCGTCCACGCCTTGCGCGACTCGCGCGGGGCTTCGATGCGCGGCGTGCGCGCGGCGTCCGGAAACAGGGCGTCGAACTCGGGCAGGCGCTCGGCGGCTACCAAGACGCCGCGATCACCGATGGCGAGCCGAGTCGCGCGCGACGCGCTCGCAAGCTCGTCGAGCATCGAGCACCACGTGGGTTGGGCGTTGAGTTCGGCGTCGCTCAAGAAACCCAGGCCCAACAGGGCGGCGTGCAGTTCGTCGGCGTTGCGCGCATCGGGCCAGACCTCGTCGCGCACCTTCTGGATCGCCCCGGCGTCCAACTTGCCGAGATCGGACGCGCTCTGCGGGTCCATCCAGCGCCGCGCCAGCACCGCCTGGGTGCGCCGCTCTTCCAGCGGCGCGTCGTCGAGGAAAGCGTAGGGCCGTGCCGAAAGAATTTCCAGCGCCAGCGGCGAGGGTTCAGTCACATCGCGCGCGATGACTTCGATCGCTGCGCTGTCCAGGTCGGCCAGCAATTGCTCCAGGCCGTCGATGTCCATCGCCTCGTGCAGGCAATCGTCAACCGTTTGCCGCACCAGCGGGTGATCGGGAATTTCGCGGTCGCCGACGATGTTTTCGCCGCACGCGAGCTGGTCCGGGAAGATCGCGCCGAGCAAGTCTTCCGCGGCCATGCGCTGCAACTGCGGCGCCGTCTTGCGCCCGCCGCGCATGCGTGGCAGCGCGAGGGCCGTCGTGCCGTTCCAGCGCCAGCGCGCACCGAACATCGGCGCGGCGAGCAAGGCCTGAACGAGCAGCGGCCGCACCGTCTTGGGCGACAGGTAGCGCGCGACTTCTTCGAGCGGAAAACTGTGCGATGCCGAGAGCGACAATATGATCGCGTCTTCCGTGGCCGCGGCCTGCAATTCGAAGTCGAACTTGCGGCAAAAGCGCTTGCGCAGCGCCAGGCCCCAGGCGCGGTTGATGCGGCTGCCGAGCGGCGCGTGGATGACGAATTGCATGCCGCCCGATTCGTCGAAAAAGCGTTCGAAGACGATTTTGCGCAGCGTCGGCAACGTGCTGAGCGCCGCCTTCGCGGCGGCAAGGTAGTCGGCGATTTGTTCGGCCGCCGAGCGCGACAGCGCGAGCGTTCCGCTCCCGTCGGTCAGCCACGCCAGCGCGGCGTCGCGCCCGCCGGCGTCGAGCCGCGCCGAGAGGTCTTCGCGCAGGCGCGACAGTGACGCCGAGAGTTCGTTGCTGCGCCCCGGCGCCTCGCCGAG
>JBEBHW010000572.1:0-3132 GCA_040081145.1 Burkholderiaceae bacterium | reverse complement strand
CATGATGCCTTCGACGCGCCTCCAGCCCATGTTCTGGCCCTTGCCGATGACCTTGACGGCTTCGTAGCTGTTTTGCTGCACGTCGCCGCAGAACAGTTCACCGCTGCCCGTGTCGAACGAGCAGCGCCATGGGTTGCGCAGGCCCGATGCCCAGATTTCCGGGTTCACATCCTTCTTGCCAACGAAGGGGTTGTCGGCCGGGATGCCGTAGGGCTTGCCGTCGGTACGGGTGTCCACATCGATGCGCAGGATCTTGCCGTAGTTGACGGTCATGTCCTGGCCGTTGCCGATGATCGGGTTGTGGCCGATGCCCCAGTCGTTGGCGTATCCGCCGTCACCCATCGACACGTACAACTTGCCGTCCGGGCCGAAGCCGATCCAGTGGCCGTTGTGGTTGAACTGCGGCCAGGGGTGCGACATGATGCGCCGTGCGCTGCTCGGGTCGGCGACGTTCTTGTCTTTCGCCGAAATCGTGTACTCCTCGACGACATTGCTGTGGTCCCACCAGAACATCATGCCCAGGTCGGAGCCAAAGTCGAGATGTGCGCTGTACGACACGTAAAACTTGCCGTTTGACTTGAAGTTCGGGTGCAGGGCAATGCCCAGCAGGCCGCGCTCGTCGAAGTCTTGGTGCAGTTTGGGAATCCGGTGACGAATGTCGAGCAAGGGCGCAGCGCCGAGCTTGCCGTTCTCAAGCACCTGGATGCGACCGTACTGTTCGATGATGAACATGCGGTTCTCACCCGGGATCTGCACCATGGCCAGCGGCGTATTGACCGCCGAAATCACTTTCTCCAGCTTGATCTTGGTCTGCGCCGTCGCCGAGACACAAGACAACGCGAACAGCGCTGCCGTGGCAAGGGTTGCCGCTAGTTTCTGAACTTTCATCGGTCTCCTCCAGGTTGGGGAATGGGGTCACATGATCAACAAAATTGCCAGCGCGCGAGCACAAACCGTACTGTCATGGGTCCGCGACAGCACGTATGCATACGAGAAGCCGGCCGATGTTATGCATGCCTATGCCAGCTACCCTAGGTACTTACGCTAGGCTGTGGTTCGCGAGCCTCATGCCGGTAAATAGCCGGTTACCTACACGCCAAGGAATCAAGGCTCGCCGTCCCAGTAGTCGAGGTCGTCGCTGTCACGGTGCATTCGCGCAAAGCCATAGGGGTCGCCGTCGCGCGTCGCGCTGGCCAGATACTTGCCGGAATCGGGGTACTCCACGATCTCCGGGCTCTCTTTGGTGCTCACCGACAGGTACTTGAGCGGCGCGTCCGAGTCGTTGATGATCTGGTGCGGGTACTCCGGCCCGGGTGGAATGAAGACGACGTCGCCCGTCACCAGCGGTAACAACTCATCGGCAACGCGCAGCGTGGCGCTTCCTTCCAGGATGACAAAGACCTCTTCTTGCGCGTAGTGAAAGTGGTAGGGGCAGGCGCGTTTGCCGGGCGGCACGATGTCGATGCTCAAACCCAATTTTGACGCCGCCGTGCCGCGCGCCAGGCGCGCGCACAAGGTCTCGTAAAGCGGGTCGCGCCGCTCCAGAGTTTTTTCCGCAGCGTCGAAGTTGCGGATCAGTCTCGTTCGAAGTTTTTGCGCAAGCGTCGCCATGTCCAGCTCCAGATCGATCTAGCACGCCATCATGCCCGCGACGCGGCGCGGCGCGGATCGGGGCCGACCCAGGGCCGCAGTCCGCGCGATGCACAATCGCCGCGCCTCGCTCCATTGCTTCATCGCCCTCCTTGAACAGCCTCTTCGTTCTCCTCGGCATCGAGTCCTGGAAACCCGCGCTCGCAGCGCTGCTGCTTCCCCCGGTGCCGTTGGTCCTCATGGTGCTGCTCGGCGCCTGGCTGATGGCGCGGCGGCGATTGTTCGGCGCAACCACGCTCCTGCTCGGCGTTGCGCTGCTGTGGTTGAGCCACTGCGCGGTGAGCGGGAACGCGCTGTCGCGCTGGCTGTTGAATCCTTTCGAAGCGCTGAGTGCGCAACGCATCGAAGCGCTGCGCGCGGACTCCGGCGCGCGCAAACACATCGCCATCGTCGTGCTCGGTGGGGGCGTCGAGCCGTTGGCGCCCGAATACGGCAGCAGCTCCTTGACCTCCGCGTCTGCGGAGCGCCTTCGTTATGGCCTGTGGCTGGCGCGCGCCACCGGCCTGCCGGTGGCGTTCAGCGGAGGGATAGGCTGGGGCGAGATCGGCGACGAGACCGAAGCGCACGCCGCCGAGCGCATCGCCCGCCATGAATTCGGCCTGCCCTTGCGCTGGGCCGAAGGCGAGTCGCGCGACACCCGCGAGAACGCCGTCCGCAGCGTTGCGCTTCTGCGCCGCGAGGGCGTCGACCACATCGTGCTGGTGACTCACGACTGGCACATGACGCGGGCGGCGCGAGACTTCGAGCGCGCCGGCAAGGACGGCTTCACGATCGAGGCCGCGCCGCTGGGGCTGGCCAGGCGCGTGCAATTGCCCAACCTGCCTTGGCTTCCCTCCGGCGAAGGCATGCTGCACGTGCGCCGCGTATTGCGCGAGGCGCTGGGCTTGCTGATGGGCGCTTGAGTCGGGTTCGCGAAGTGGACGCACTAGCGCTTTCCCTAGAAGGGTTCATGGCGGTCATCTCGCACAATCGATTGGCTCGGTATCCTCATCAGGAATAGCAATGCTTGTGCTCGCGTGGTTGTTCAGCATCGTTGTCGCGGTCATCGCGATCGCGGTGGTCGTGATCTTTCTCAGCCGCTTCTACCGCAAATCGACGCGCGATGTGGCCATCATCCGCACCGGCTTCGGCGGCCAGCGCACCGTCATTTCGGGCGGTGTGCTCGCGCTGCCGTTCCTGCACAAGATCGACGAGATCAACATGCGCACGATTCGCGTGGAGGTCAAACGTGCGGGCGAAAAGTCGCTGATCACGGAAGACCGGATGCGCGTCGACGCCGAGCTCGAGTTCTACGTGCGCGTACAGCCCACCGTTGAAGGCGTGGCCACCGCCGCGCAGGCGCTGGGCTCCAAGGCGTTCACGCCCGAGGGCATCCGCAACATGATGGAAGGCCGCTTCATCGACGCGGTGCAGGCGATCGCCGCCTCCGAGAAGATGGACACGCTGCACGAAAAGCGCGCCGAGTTCGTCGCCAAGGTGTCG
>JBEBHW010000571.1:0-3134 GCA_040081145.1 Burkholderiaceae bacterium | reverse complement strand
GTTCCAGCGAGGCGTTCTTCGGCCCGCGCTTCTGCTTCCAGAGCGCTTCGCCCTTCGCCTCGAACAGCTCGGCGGGGTTGCCGTCCTCGAGCATCTTTCGGTATTCGGCAATGCCGTCGGCCGCCGACTTGGGCTGGGCCCAGACCGCCAGAGACAGCAGCGCGGTGGCAGCGAACACAATTGCCTTCATGAGATTTCCGTTCAAGAAAGAGTCACAAACAGAAAAAGGGCTGCGGAGTCACGACGCGCGCAGGTCGCGCGTCGCGGCGCCGCACGCCTCATATGACGGTCGCTTCGTCGGTGCGTTTGTCGCCCCTGTTGTCGGTCCACGACACGCCGATCTTGTCGCCTGCCTTCGCGCCCTTGACGTTGAACTGCAGGAACGGATTCTTCGAGACCGCCGGCCCCCACTGCGCGCTCAGCACGGGCTTGCCGTTGTGCTGTGCACTCACCTCTTGAATGAACCAGGCGGGAATGACTTTCCCGGCAGCGTCTTTGCGCTGCCCGGTTTCCATCTCGTGCGCCATCAAGACGCGCACGGTGGCTGACGAGCCGGCGACTTGGGCGCGAATGCGCATCGGATCTGCCATTTTGGAACTCCTTGTTCAAATACCGGAATCGCTGAGGTGGGTCGACAGCAGGGGCGATCAGCCTCCACATCCACCCAAAGTGACCTTGACTTCCTTCTGCGCGAACAGCACCTTTCCGTCGGCCATCATCGCCACTGCGAAGACGTTCGACGACTGGCCCATCTTCACGCGCGTCGAGATCGTCGCCTCGACGGCGTCGCTGATGTCGAAGGCCGCGGCAAGGGTTGCGGGGTTCTTCTCGACGAGGATCAACAACCGCTTCACGCCGGGCAGACTGGACGCCGCTCCCACGGGAACGACGGCGCCGTTTTCGGCGATGTCCGGCCCGGTCACGGTCACGTCCTTGCTGGCCACGGGCGCAGCGCCGCCCAGCGCCTTGATCGCGTCAGCCATGGTCTTGGCCTCGAAGGCCGCGGCGTTGTAGGCGCCGGTCTGCGCCTGCGCCAGCGGCGGCAGCGCGCCCACCGCGGCCAGCAGCGCTGCGACTTTGGCCGAATGAGAGAGCACGTCTCGACGGGTTTGCATAAGGTTCTCCTTCACGTGGATGGTATTGAACAATTCTTCGCGCGGGCTAAGGAATCATCCTTACCCCATTTGGGCTAGCCCATGGCGTACCCCGAGCAGGCGGCCTGCGGCGCAGCGGCCGCGGCCCGCGCAGCGCGCCACCGTCGGTTTCATCGGTTTCGGTCATTGGGCGCACCCTCAGTCGTCACCCGTGGGGCCGGGCTCGCGAATCTGGCACAACAAGTCTTCCGCGAGCCTTTGATTCTCGGCGAACATCACCTTGATCTTGCCGTCTGCACCGGCCGGCGACGCGGCGCGCAGCGCCTTGGCGTGGCTCGAGGCCTCCTTGAACGAAACGAACTCGGCAAGCTTGTCGAGTACTGCGAAAGGCCTGACGTTGAAAACGAAGTACGGCATGTCCGACCGACTCAAAGGTAGTGTTTGGTGAGGCGGCGCCGGCCCGGCACCGCCTTCTGGATGACGACGCCGTGCACCGCGGCGAGATCGGGCAGCACCGCGTCGGCAAACGCCGGGTTGAGCGCGTGCAGGATCCAGCCGTCGCCCGCGCGCCGCAACTGGCGCAAAGTCCATTCGCCGCCACTCTGGGCGAGAACGAAGGAGCCGTCGCGCAGCGCGCCGTCGGGCTCGACGATGATGATTTCGCCTTCGACGAATTCCGGCGCCATGCTGTCGCCCAGGACACGCAGGGCAAACGACTCGCCGCCGCTGCAGGCGCTGGCGTCGCTCGGGGCGGCGCCGTCTGCGTCATCGCCCGCGCTGGCGCCGAAGCCACCGATCGCTGACTCGCCGCGCCCCGTCACGCCGACTCCGACATCACTTGCGCCGCCGGCACGCCAGCCTCGGCGAGCGCCGCGCGCAGCGCCGTCACGAACTCGGGCGGTCCCGCGAGATAGAAGTCGCAATCGATGTCGAACAGGTCGGCGCGCATCGCCGCAGCAACCTGGCCTGCACCCGCCACCGGGTCGACATCGATGAACGGCGCGTACTCGAATCCGTCGAGCGCCTCCGACCAGGCGCGGCACTGGTTCGCCTGGAAGTGGCCGTCGCGGCGCGTCGCAAGCCAGAACAGCGACAGCGACGGCGCCGCATCGAGCGACAGGGCGTGTTCGATCAGGCTCTTGATCGGCGCAAACCCGGTGTCGCAGGCGGCGAAGACCAAGGGGCGTGGGCTGTCGGCGAGCACGAAGTCGCCCTGCGGCCCCCAGACGTTGACGGCGTCGCCGGCTTTGAGCGTGCCGTCGAACACCTGCGTCGCAAAGCCGTTGCCGGCGTCGCGCGCCAGGTAGAAGTGCAAATTGCGGTCGTCGCACGGGCAACTCGCGATCGAAAAGCTGGCGCGCACGTCGTCGCCCGCCGTCGCCGCGGTGCCGGCGCAACCGAGCGTGACCGACTGGCCGGCGAGGAAGCGCAAGCGGTGGCTGCGCGGCGTTTGCAGGTGCAGCAGGCGCGTATCCGGTGCGAGTTCGCGCACCGCACGCACCGTCGTCAGAATCTGTTGCGGGGCGATGTCGGCCGGGCCATTCGCTTCGAGTGTCTCGAGCGTGATCTCGCTGCTTGCCGCGGTGTGCGCGCACATCAGCGTGTAGCCCTGTTGGCGCTCGGCTTCCGACAGCGGGTAGTCGAAAGACATGGTCTTGATCACTTCGCCGTCGATGACGCGCACCTTGCACATGCCGCACGTGCCGTTGCCGCAGCCGTAGTTGAGCTTCAGGCCGGCACGCAGTCCCGCCTGCAACAGCGTGTCGTGCCCTTCCACGGCGAACTGATGGCCACTGGGGCGCAGCGTGACCTGCGCCGACACCACTTTCAACATGTCGTCCATGACGTCCAGCATATCGACAGATTCAGTCGCCAACGCGCGTGCCAGTCCGTCGCTCAACTGGCGTTCTACATCGAGCAGCCGTGGATCGGCGCCGCCCAACTCGGCATTCAGCCGGCGCAGACGATCGCGCAGCGCGATCACCAGCGCGTGGTAGCGCTGCAGATGGCGCTGCGTGTCGGCAAGCTCCTGACTCTGCC
>JBEBHW010000570.1:0-3135 GCA_040081145.1 Burkholderiaceae bacterium | reverse complement strand
TAGGACACATGCGCGGTGTCGATGCCGCCTTCCATCGCCTGCAGGTAGTTGCACTGCTGCAGGCGCTTCGAGACGAAGACGTGGCTCTCGGGAAGCAGGCACCACTCCACTTCGGGTGGCGCAGGCTGCTTGTCCGGCGGCCCCATGTAGGCCCAGACCAGCCCACCGCGCTCGATGCACGGGTAGGCCTTGATGCGCATGCGGTCTGCCACCTGTGGGGCCGAGGGCACGTCGACACACGCGCCGTGGCGGTCGAACTTCAGGCCGTGGTAGCTGCAGCGGATGCCGCACTCTTCATTGCGCCCAAAGAACAGCGACGCGCCGCGGTGCGTGCAGAACTCGTCGATCAACCCCGGCGCGCCGGTCGTGTCGCGAAACGCAATCAACTTTTCGCCGAGGATCTGCACGCGTTGCTGCGCGCCGTCGGGATCCTTGATTTCGCTGGAACCGAGGATCGGCACCCAATAGCGGCGCAGCAGGGTGCCCATCGCCGTACCGGGGCCGGTGCGGGTCAGGAGTTCGGCGGTGAGGGGGTCCATCGTTGTCGCGTCGGCCTGGGGCGCCCACAGGCGCAGTGGGCTGCCAATTCTAAGGAGCGCTGAGCAGTGGCGCCGGGCAGGCTCGATACTCGCGCGAAAGATTGAAGAAACCGGCATGGCGAAAAAGACCACCCCAACGCCCGAGCCGCGCGCACGCGACGCCGAGCGCTCGCAAAGAGACATCCTCGACGCGGCGCTGGAAGAGTTCGCCGAGTTGGGCCTCGGCGGCGCGCGCATGGACCGCATCGCAGAGCGTGCCGGCGTCAACAAACGCCTCATCTACTACTACTTCGAGAACAAGGAAAGCCTGTTCCTCGCCGTGCTCGAGCGCGCCTACGAAAGCATCCGCGGCCAGGAGCGCCAGCTGAACCTGGCGCTCGTCGAACCGACAGAAGCGATCCGGCGCCTCATTGCGTTCACGTGGGACTACTACATCGCCCACCCCGAATTCCTGACGCTGCTGAACAGCGAAAACCTGCACCGCGCGCGGCATCTCAAACAGTCCGACAAGGTGCAGACGATGAACTCGCCGCTCATCGACACGATTGCCGAGGTGCTCGATCGCGGCGCCAAGTTGCGCCTGTTCCGCGCAGGCGTCGATCCGGTGCAGCTCTACATCTCGATCGCCGGGCTGTCCTACTTCTACCTCAGCAACAGCTACACCTTGTCGACGATCTTCGACCGCCAGCTGCTGGGCGCCAAGGCCAAGGTTGAGAGGCTATCGCACATGACGGACCTGGTGCTGGGGTATCTGGTGCGCGACTGACGCCGCTGGCGTGGCGCGGCGGCGCGCGCGTGTGTGTGCGCCTGAGCGGCGCTGCGATCACTCGGCCACCGTGCCGGCGAGCGCCTCCCGCGCCGGCGACAGCGCCAAAGCAGTGACGCCGAGCGCCGCCACGTCGCCGGGCAGCGCCTGCCCGAGCAGCAGCGCCGCCGCGGTGCGCGCCAGGGCCGGTGCCATCTGGATGCCGTAGCCGCCCTGGCCCGCAAGCCAGAAAAAGCCCTCGACCTGCGGGTCGAACCCGGCCACTGGCGAGCGGTCGGCGACGAAGCTGCGCAGCCCCGCCCAGCGGCGGTTGATTCGCGCCACTTGCACGGTGGTCAGCGTTTCGAAGCGGTGCACGGCGAGCGCGACGTCGAGTTCTTCCGGCGCCACGTCGCACGGCTCCATCGGATCTTCGTTGGCCGGCGAGAGCAGCAATTGGCCGGCGTCGGGCTTGAAGTAAACGGTTTCGTCGACGTCGATCGTGAGCGGCCAGTCGCGCGCGTCAAACCCCGGCGGAATCGGCAAGGTGAGCGCCGTGCGGCGTTTCGGCTGCAGGCCGACGCGCCGAGCGCCCGCCTGCTGCGCGACCACATCGGCCCAGGCGCCGGTGGCGTTCACGAGCAGCGGCGCGTCGAAGTCGCCGGCGCGGGTGCGCAAGCGCCATACGCCCGCACGCTGCTGCATCGCGACTTCCGCCGCGCCGAGCATCAGCTGCGCGCCGGCGCGCCGCGCGGTGCGCAGGTAGCCCTGGTGGATCGCGGCGACGTCCATGTCGCAACCCGATTCGTCGATCGCCGCGCCGGCGAGCCATGTGCTGCGCAGAATGGGAACGCGCGCCATTGCCTGGGCGAGGCTCAGCGGCTGTAACGTCGGCGCGGCGTCGGGTGCAGTGAGCATGGCTTGCAGGCGCGGCAGGCCTTCTTCGTTGGCGACGAACATCGCGGCGCGCGGCGTCATCAGTGGCACATCGGCGAAGCCCTCCGGCGGTTGCTCCAGGAAGGCCCGGCTCGCGCGTGTCAGCGCACGCACTGTGGCGTTGCCGTAACTCTCGAAGAACATCGCCGCGGAGCGCCCCGTCGAGTGGCGCCCGGGTTGGTCTTCGACTTCGAGCAGCAGCACCTTGCGCTGCGGCGCGAGTTCGGCGGCGATCGACGCTCCGGCCATTCCGGCGCCGAGCACGATGATGTCGAACGATGAGGTCATGGCGGTGCGATGTGCAGTGGCGTGGCGCGCACGCGATCAGAACTTGGTGTAGCCCCCGTCGATCACGAACTGCTCCGACGTCGTGTACGCCGACGCATCGCTCGCCAGATAGACCGCGATGCCACCGAAGTCGTCTCCCGTTCCCCAGCGCCGTGCCGGGATTCGCGGCAGCACCGCGTCCGCGAATTTCGGGTTGTCGACGGCTTGCTGCGTCATCTCGGTGACGATCCAGCCCGGCAGAATCGAATTCACGCGAATTTTGTGCCGCGCCAGCTCGACGCCGAGCGCGCGCACGAACGAAGTGACGGCGCCCTTGGACGCGCCGTAGTGGCTGTTGCGCGCCGCGCCTTCGATCGCCGCCGTGCTCGCGGTCGCAACCAGCGAACCGCCGCGGCCAATCTGCACCATGTGGCGCGCCGCGGCGCGAAACGTCAGGAACACGCCTTCCACGTTGATGCGCTGGACGCGGCGGAATTCGGCGAGGCTCATCTCGAGCATCGGCGTGCCCTTGCTCGACACGCCGGCGTTCGCAAAACACGCGTCGACGCGGCCGAGCGCCGCGATTGACGCGGCGAACGCAGCGTTGACCTGCGCTTCGTCGCCGACGTCGCTGACGAAGGCGTGGAC
>JBEBHW010000027.1:0-13434 GCA_040081145.1 Burkholderiaceae bacterium | reverse complement strand
ATGCGCGCGGCGATGTCCAAGCTGTTTCGCGAAGAGACGGATGTGCGCGAACTGATCAAGCTGAAGACGATTTACGAGCTGCTCGAGTCGATCTCCGACCGCTGCGAAGACGTGGCGAACCTGATCGAGGGCGTGGTCCTCGAGAACTCCTGAGTTCGCGTTGCGATGGCTTCGGTGGAGCTGGGTTTCTGGGTCGTCGCCATGCTCGTCGTGCTGGCGCTCGCGTTCGACTTCATGAACGGTTTTCACGACGCGGCGAACTCGATCGCCACCGTCGTCTCCACCGGTGTGCTCAAGCCGCAACAGGCGATTCTGTTCGCTGCGTTCTTCAACGTCGTGGCGATTTTCATCTTCGAGTTGAAGGTCGCTGCGACGATAGGCAAGGGCATCGTGGTGCCAGGCGTTGTCGACCATCACGTGGTCTTCGGCGCGCTCGTCGGGGCGATCTTCTGGAACATCGTGACGTGGTGGTACGGCATTCCGTCGAGTTCGTCGCATGCGCTGATCGGCGGCATCGTCGGTGCGGTCATCGCCAAAGCCGGCGCCGGCGCGCTGATCGCGGCGGGCGTGTGGAAGACGGTGATCTTCATTCTGGTCTCGCCGGTGCTCGGCTTCGCGCTCGCGTCGCTGCTGATGGTCGCAGTCGCGCACCTGTTCCGGCGCACGTCGCCGCTCCATGTGGACAACTGGTTTCGGCGCATGCAACTCGTCTCCGCCGGACTCTACAGCCTGGGCCATGGCGGCAATGACGCGCAAAAGACGATAGGCATCATCTGGCTGCTCTTGATCTCCGCGGGTCACGTCTCGGCCAGCGACAAGATGCCGCCGAGCTGGGTGATCTGGGCGTGCTACATCGCGATCGGCGTGGGAACGATGTTCGGCGGATGGCGCATCGTCAAAACCATGGGCCAGAAGATCACGAAGCTCAAGCCGGTCGGCGGCTTTTGCGCCGAAACCGGCGGCGCCATCACCTTGTTCCTGGCCACGGGTCTCGGAATCCCGGTGTCCACGACGCACACGATCACGGGCGCGATCGTCGGCGTCGGCTCGGTGCGGCGCGCCTCGGCAGTGCGCTGGGGCGTGGCCGGGAACATCGTCTGGGCCTGGATCTTCACGATTCCCGCCTCGGCCTTCGTCGCGGGGATGTTTTACTGGCTCAGCCTGGGGCTGTTCAAGTAGTCAGCGCGGCGCCGCCGCCGCGCTGTCCGCCTGGTACTCGAAGTAGCGCTGGGCACTGAAGGCCAGCGTCGCCATGAGTGCGGCCGCACCCAGCGCCAGCGCGAGCACGACGCCGATCACGGTGAACCAACCGCTGCGGTGCGCGCGCGCTCCGGCGTTGAAGCGCGCGTTCCAGGCGTCGTCGCGCGTCAGCCCGATGACGATGGCGTTCAGCATCGTGGCGGCCAGCACCAGCCCGAGAAGGGGGATCAGCAGCCACGAAAGCGGATCATCCAGACCGAAAGTTCGGGCGCGGTGCACGCCGTACGCGCCCAGCAAGGTGGGCCAGGGCAGAAGCCAACCCACAGGGTCGCGCAAGCCATGCAAATAAAAGCGATGCAGGCCCAGGCCCCCGCCAAGCAAGGCGATCCAGGTGGCCAGGGTCTTGGACTTGTAGCGCTCGCGCGGCGCGTTCATCTCGGTGTCGGCGCGCGGGTGGAGCCCAAGCCAAGGGCTTTTTGCAGCAACACGACGTCGAGCCACTTCTCAAACTTCCAGCCCGCCGCGTGAATTTGCCCGGCCGGCTCGAAGCCGAGCGCGCGGTGCAAGGCGATCGACCCGGCATTGCCCGAGTCGCCGATCACTGCCAGCATCTGACGCGCACCCAGGGCCTCGCAGCGCGCCAGCAACTCGGCGAGCAACGCCCGCCCCAGGCCCAGGCCATGGGCCTGGGGTGCGACATAAACAGAATCCTCGAGGCAGAAACGGTACGCGGGTCGTGGGCGAAAGTGATTCGCGTAGGCGTAGCCCACAACGCTGCCCGAACGCTCAGCCACCAACCACGGCAAGCCGCTGGCCGTCACGTCAGTTCGGCGCAGCAGCATTTGCGCTGCGCTGGGCGCCTCGATCTCGAAGCTGCCCGTGCCGTTCAGCACGTGGAATCGGTAGATCTCGGCGATCGCTGCGATATCGGCTTCGGTGCTCGGGCGGATCAACGTGGGGCCAGTCGGTGCCATATTCATCGGGTGCGGGTTCGCCTGAGTCTACAATGCACGGTTTTTCCGCCGGCTCAGCCGTGGCCACCTGCGCCAAGGCGCGTCGGCCGGTTCTGCGCCGCAGGCAACGCCGCGGTGGCACTTTCAAGCTTAGGAATCTGTATGGTCGTGATCCGTCTTGCCCGTGGCGGCGCCAAGAAGCGCCCGTTCTTCAACATCGTCGTGGCCGATTCGCGCACCCGACGCGACGGCCGCTTCATCGAGCGTGTCGGGTTTTACAACCCGGTCGCCGCAGGTGGCGAGCAGCCGCTGCGCGTCGCGTTTGACCGCGTCGCTCACTGGACGGGCAATGGCGCCCGCGTGTCCGCGACGGTTGAGCGCCTGCTGACGCAGGCCAAGGCCGCCGCCTGAGTTCGCGGCCGGGCGCCAGCGCTCCCGGTTTGGCGATGATCGCGCAGGCTGGCGCATCGAGCGGCGTGGCGTCGCCAGGCGAGACCACGTTCCCGGCCGATGCCATCGAGGTCGCACGGATCGGCGATGCTTGGGGCGTCAAGGGCTGGTTCAAAGTCGTTCCGTTCGCCACCGATCCCCAGGCGATTTTTTCGTCGCGCCGCTGGTTTCTCAAACCGCCGTTGCCCACCGGAGTTGGTGCACCGCTCGTTCGAACTGCGGCATGGTCGGAAATGCTGCGAATCACGGGCGTCAAGGAGCACGGCAGCAGCGTCGTGGCGCAAGCCCAAGATGTGGCGTCGCGCGGCGATGCTCTGGCTTTGCGTGGCGCGCGAGTTTTCATCGCCCGCGCAAGCTTTCCTACGCAGAGTGCCGACGAGTTCTATTGGGTCGATCTGATCGGCCTGCAAGTGATGAATCGCAAAGGCGAGGCGCTCGGCTGCGTGGTCGGATTGATCGAAACCGGCCCGCAGAGCGTGCTTCGAGTCGTCGCCGAGGCCACTGGCGCGGAGCCGGCTCCCGTGGAGCGGCTGATTCCCTTCGTCTCCGCCTACGTCGACGACGTGAGTCTGGAGCACAAGCGCATTCGGGTCGATTGGGAACTCGACTATTGAGCTGCATCCGTGCGCTTTGACGTCATCACGCTGTTCCCCAACCTCTTCGGGCCGCACCTGGGCGAGGGCGTGACGCGACGTGCGTTCGAGTCCGGCCAGGTGCAAGTCAAGCTGTGGCAGTTGCGCGACTACGCGGACGAGCCGCACCACCGCGTCGACGATCGACCCTTTGGCGGCGGCCCCGGCATGGTGTTGCTCGTCGAGCCGCTTGAGCGTGCGCTGGCCGCAGTTCGCGCCTCGCGCGGCGACATGGCGCCGCTCGTACATTTCAGTCCGACGGGGCGGTGCATCGATCAAGCCCTGGTGCAGGAATACGCAGCAGGCGCTGGCGCGATTCTGTTGTGCGGGCGCTATGAGGGCATCGACCAGCGGTTTCTCGACCGACATGTCGATGTGGAACTGAGCCTGGGCGACTTCGTGATGTCCGGCGGTGAACTGCCCGCGTTGGCGCTGCTTGACGCGGTGGCGCGTTTGCAGGCAGGTGTGCTCGGCGACAGCCAGTCGCACCAGCAAGACAGCTTTTCGCAGGGCTTGCTGGATTGCCCACATTACAGCCGGCCGGAGGTCTTGGCCGCAGCGTCGGGCGATGCGGTTCCGGCGGTGCTGCTGTCCGGGCATCACGCGCACATCGCGCGCTGGCGCCGCGAGCGCTCCTTGGAGCTGACGCTGCGCCGACGCCCGGACCTGATCGCCGCGGCACGTGCGGCAGGTCAATTGAGCGCTGCCGACGAGGCCTACCTGGCAACGATTTGAGCCTGCCCGGTTGCCAGCCCAGGCCCGAACCCCAGCCGCGAGCCGACCCCTGGCTATAATCGCGGGCTTTTCGATCCTCTGCGGGCAACTATGGTTTCGCGGCCCACCCGGGGCGCAGCCACCCAACAAAGCCTCTGCACGATCGCCCGGAGAACCCCATGGACCTGATCCAAACCCTCGAGCACGAAGAAATCGCGCGTCTGGCCAAGACGATTCCTCCCTTTGCGCCTGGCGACACTGTGATTGTCAGCGTCAACGTCGTCGAAGGCACGCGCAAGCGCTTGCAGGCGTTTGAAGGCGTCGTCATCGCCAAGCGCAATCGCAGCCTGAATTCGAGCTTCATCGTGCGCAAGATCTCCAGCGGCGAAGGCGTGGAGCGCACGTTCCAGCTGTACAGCCCGGCAATCGCCTCGATCGAAGTGAAACGCCGCGGCGACGTGCGTCGCGCCAAGCTCTACTACCTGCGCTCGCGTTCCGGCAAGTCGGCGCGCATCAAGGAAAAGCTCGCCTGAAATTCGACCCGCAAGCGATGCCGATCGTCGGCATCGACCACCACTTGCCGGCGGTCGACGCCGCGGAGTTGTCGGCCGCTGCGCTGCGCAGGCGTTTTGCGGCGCCGCCGGTCTGGGTGCCCGAGACGGTGGTCGAGAAGCGCTTCGTGCATCGCGGTCCAACCGCGGCGTCGGTGCTGATTCCCCTCGTGCAACGCGATACGCTGACGGTGTTGCTGACACAGCGCACCGAGCACTTGAGCGACCACGCCGGGCAGATCAGCTTTCCCGGTGGCCGCGTCGAGCTTGAAGACGCAAACGCCACGGCGACGGCGCTGCGCGAGGCGCACGAAGAAGTCGGCCTGACATCGCAACATGTCGACGTGTTGGGCTGTCTGCCCGAATACACCACCAGCACGGGCTTTGTCGTGACGCCGGTCGTCGCACTGGTGCGCCTGGGCTTCACGTTGCAACCCGACCCGAATGAAGTGGCCGAGGTCTTCGAAGTGCCGCTGCAGCACTTGATGGACCCGGGCAACCACCGGCGCCACGTCGTCGAGCTGGCCGGAGCGAGCCGCGAATTCTTGTCGATGCCGTGGGACGGAAGCGATGCCCAGGGCCGGCCCAAGCGCTATTTCATCTGGGGCGCGACAGCGTCGATGCTGCGCAACCTCTATCGATTCTTCAGCGCCTGACGCGCGTGTCGCGCGCGGGTGGGCTGGCTATCATCCAGCGACATGAGCTTTCTCGCCGTCGCCCTCGCACTGCTGATCGAACAGCTCAAGCCGCTGCCCTCCGGCAACGCCGTGCATGGCGCGATGGCCGCCTGGATGCGCTGGGCCGGCCACAACTTCAACGCCGGCCACGCCCGCCATGCGGTGGTGGTGTGGGTCGTGACGGTGCCCGCGCCGGCACTGCTCGCCTGGGGCGTGCATGTTCTGCTCGGCGAATTCGGCATCGCCTTCGCACTCGGATGGGACGTGCTGGTTCTCTACCTGACGCTGGGCTTTCGCCAGTTCAGCCACTTTTTCACCGACATCCAGGAAGCCCTGGAGCGTGGCGAGGAACTGCGCGCACGCCGCCTGTTGCAAGAGTGGCGCGCGCTGGATGCGAGCGACCTGCCGCGCGACGAACTGCTGCGCCACACGATGGAGCACGCCCTGCTTGCCGCGCACCGCCACGTGTTCGGTGTGTTCTTCTGGTTCGTGCTGTTGTCGGCGCTGGGCGGCGGGCCCGCGGGCGCGGTGCTGTACCGGCTTGCCGAGTTCGCGAGTCGCCATTGGGCGGCGCGTTTCAGCAAGGTCGGCCTGGCGCAGGAAGATCGTTTGATGCAGCTTGCAGCGCGCGGTTTCAGCCTCATCGACCATGTCCCGGCGCGCCTCACCGCCGGCGGCTTTGCGATCGTCGGCAATTTCGAGGAGGCGGTGAACGGCATGCGCCATCACGCTGCGCTGTGGGGCGCAAGCAATGAGGGCGTGATCCTCGCCGCTGCGGCAGGGGCGGTAGGCGTGCGGCTGGGCGGGGCGCAGCCGCATGGTCCGGAACTGGGCGCCCCACTTTCCGCCGAAGGCGATGCCGAATTCGAGTCGCACGCGGCTGCCGGCTCCACGTCGGGGGCGGTACCGCAACTCGGGCACTTGCGCAGTCTGGTGGGTCTGGTGTGGCGCTCTGTCGTGCTGTGGATGCTGCTGCTCGCGCTGTTGACACTCGCCAAGTGGGTCGGCTGAGCGCGCCCGGCCGCGCACCGTCAGCGGCGCACCAGCTCCCCCAGAATCTCGGCGTAGATGCGGTAGCGCGATTCATGGATCTCGCCGCGCTGTACGGCGTCGCGCACCGCGCAGCCAGGTTCGTGCAAGTGCGTGCAGTTGTAGAACTTGCAGTCGCCCACATGGTTGCGCAGGTCCGGCATCAATGCGGCAAGCTGCTGCGCGTCGATGAGGCGCATGCCGAATTCCTGAAACCCGGGCGAGTCGATGAGTGCGGTGCGGCGTTTCTCGCTGAGCCAGTACCAATGCGTTGCCGTGGTCGTGTGGCGCCCGGCGTTCAGCGCTGAAGACAGCTCGCCGATCAGCGCCTTCGCGTGGGGCGCGAGAAGATTGATCAAGGTGCTTTTCCCGGCGCCGCTCGGCCCGATCGCCAGGCTGGCCAGGTCGGCGAGCAGCGGCCCGAGTCGCTCGCGCGCCTCATCCGGGCGTGCTTTGAGCGCGACTTCATGGACTTCGATCCCCATCGCCACGTAGGGCGCGAGGCGCGAGCGCGCAGCGGCCACGCTCGCCAGGTCGGCCTTGTTGAGCAGGATGCGTACCGGGATCGCCGCGTCTTGCGCAGCGATCAGGGCGCGCGCGAGCTGCGATTCGCTGAACACCGGCTCGGCGGCGACGATCACCAGCAACTGATCGATGTTCGCCGCGAAGGTCTTGGTTTTCCACTCGTCCTGCCGCGTCAGCACATTGCGGCGCGGCTCGATGCCCTCGATCACGCCACTGTCGCCACTCGCCTGCCAGCGCACCCGATCGCCGACGACGACATCGCTCTTCTTGCCGCGCGGATGGCAAATCACACGCTGACCCTGCGGGTCTTCGACGACACAATGCCGGCCGTGCGCCGCAACCACCCGGCCGACCTGAATCTGCGCCGCGCTGCTCAATGCGCGCCCGACGCCAAAGCCGCAATGCGTTGCACCGCCGGCGGATGCGAATAGAAGAATCGAACGTAGAGCGGGTCGGGGGTGAGTGTCGCGGCGTTGTCTTCGTGCAGTTTGAGCAGCGCCTGCGCCAGGTCGGCGCCGCTCGCCTGCCGGCAGGCGTAAGCGTCGGCCTGAAACTCGTGGCGCCGCGACAGACTTGCCATCAACGGCGAGACGAAGAAGACGAACACCGGCACGACGAGCATGAACAGCAGCAGCGCGAGCGCATCGTTGGCCGCGCTCAGCGACGGTTGCACACCGAGCGCCGTGTAGAACCAGGTCTGGTTCGACAACACGCCCAGCAGCGCGAACCCGACACCACTGAAGCCGAACAGCGCAAGCATGCGCTGGATCACGTGCCGGTGTTTGAAGTGACCGAGTTCGTGCGCGAGCACGGCTTCGACTTCGCCCGGCGTCAGCTTGCTCAGCAACGTGTCGAAGAAGACGACGCGTTTGGCTGCGCCGAAACCCGTGAAATAGGCGTTCGCGTGCGCCGAGCGCCGGCTACCGTCCATGACGAACAAGCCCTTCGCGGCAAAGCCGCACTTCGCCATCAAGGCCTGGACGCGCGCCTTCAGCGCCTCGTCGGCGAGCGGAACGAACTTGTTGAACAGCGGCGCAATCACGCTCGGGTAGAGCACGAGCAGGAGCAGGTTGAAGCCGACCCACACGCCCCACGCCCACAGCCACCACGTGCTTCCTGCGGCGCCCATCAACCACAGGATGACTGTGGCGATCGGCAGGCCGATCAGCGTGCCGAGCAGGGTGCCCTTGGCCAGGTCCAGCGCGTAAAGCCGCCACGTCATGCGGTTGAAGCCGAACGACTGCTCGACGCGAAACGTGCGGTACAGATCCAGCGGCAACTCGATCGCGCCGCCGATCAATGCAAACGTCGCAATCAAGGCGAGCTGATAGCCCATGTTGCCCCACTGCGGTTGCACGCTGCGCAGCAGTGCGGCGTTCAGCGTGTCCAGGCCACCGAGCAGCGTCCAGCCGAGCAGCACCGCGCCGGCCAGCGCAATCTCGAGCAAGGACAAGCGACCTTTGGCGAGCGTGTAGTCGGCGGCTTTTTGATGCGCATCGAGCGAGACCTTCGCGACGAAGGGGTCGGGCACCGCGCTGCGGTGCGTGGCGACGTGGCGCATCTGCCGCGTCGCGAGATACAGGCGCACGAGCAGCGACGCGACCAGGGCGGCGGTGAACGCCAATGTCAACGCAGGGGCTTGCATGGCGCCAAGTGTAGGTCTTCGCTTTGTGGGCGAGACGCATGCGCAGCGCATGCCTGCGAGAATCTGCAGCGGAGGATCTCGATGAATCAAACCCCTTTGGCCCACAACGACCAGAACCTGGTCTGGATCGACCTGGAGATGACCGGCCTGCTGCCCGACAGCGACCGCATCATCGAAATTGCCGTCGTGATCACCGACGCGCAGATGACGCAACGCATCGAGGGCCCGGTGTTCGCAGTGCATCAAAGCGACACCGTGCTCGACGCGATGGACGCCTGGAACAAGAGCACGCACGGGCGCAGCGGCTTGATCGACAAGGTCAAGGCGTCGACGATCGACGAGGCGCAGGCGCAAGACCAGGTGATTCAGTTCCTGCGACGCTACGTGCCGAAAAACGCCTCGCCGATGTGCGGCAACAGCATTTGCCAGGACCGGCGCTTCCTGGCGCGAACGATGCCCGAACTCGAAGCGTTTTTCCACTACCGCAACCTCGACGTGAGCACGCTCAAGGAACTCGCGCGGCGCTGGAAGCCGGAGATCCTGACGGGGTTCAAGAAGGCGCAAGCGCACACTGCGCTGGCTGACATTCACGAGTCGATCGACGAGCTCGCCTACTACCGCGAGCACTTTCTCGTCAAGTAGGCGTAACTTCGGCTAGAATGCCGCCTCGGCCGCACACCTGTGCGGCTTTTCGTTCATCGCACCGACCCTTTTTCGAATCTTCCCGCGGCCCCGCCGCGCGGCCGTATCGATTTCCACAGTGGGACTGGTTGGCGTGATGCCGTCGCATCGACGCTTCCGTCCATCTGGGTCAAAGCCCTGCTGCGCGAGCTGTCCCTGGCGATCCACCAGTCATCCCTGAACCGGGTGGCTTGCCCGTGCGTCCGGCGATTTGCCGGCGAAGCACAGGCGTTCCCTTGGAAAATCAAAATGAGCTTCGAACAATTGGGCCTGGACAGCGCCCTCATGCAAGCGGTTGCGCACGCCGGTTATGCCACAGCGACCGAAGTCCAGATCGCGGCGATCCCGCCGGCGCTGGCGGGCGCCGACCTGATGGTGTCATCTGCCACGGGCAGCGGCAAGACGGCGTCGTTCATCCTGCCCGCCTTGCAGCGGGTGCTGAAGGCCCGCGCCGAGTTTCATGTGCAACGCACGGCAGACGGCGCCACGGCGCCGCCGGCACGCCGCGACACGCCGCGCCGCGCAGCGCGCATCCTCGTGCTCGTGCCGACGCGCGAACTTGCGCTGCAGGTGTCCAAAGCGGCTGACACGTACGGCCGCATGGTGAAGAACCTGCGTGTCGCCACCGTCGTCGGCGGTGTGCCGTACCCGGCGCAACTCTCCGCGCTGCGCGCCGGGCCGGACATCATCATCGCCACGCCGGGCCGCCTGCTCGATCACCTGCAAAGCGGCCGCTGCGACTTGGCGAGCGTCGAACTGCTGGTGCTCGACGAAGCCGATCGCATGCTCGACCTGGGCTTCATCGACGACATCAATACGATCGCCGCCGCCCTGCCGACGACGCGCCAGACCATGATGTACAGCGCCACCTTTGCCGGCAACGTCGGCAATCTGGCGCGGCACCTGCTGCGCGACCCGAAGCGCATCGCGGTGGCGTCGCACACGACGGCGCACGTCAACATCGAGCAGCGCCTGCACTGGGCCGACAACCACAACCACAAGAACGCCTTGCTCGATCACATCCTGACGCAGCGCGAAGTCGAGCAGGCGCTCGTCTTCACGAGCACGCAGCGCGACGCCGACTGGCTTGCCGACCGTCTTGCCGACATGGGCCACAAGGTCGCGTCCTTGCACGGCGGCATGCCGCAGGGGCGGCGCAACCGCGTGCTGCAAGGCCTGCGCTCGCAGCACCTGCGCGTGTTGGTGGCGACCGACGTCGCGGCGCGCGGCATCGACGTGCCGAGCATCTCGCACGTCATCAATTACGGCATGCCGATGAAGGCCGAGGACTATGTGCACCGCATTGGCCGCACGGGCCGCGCCGGACGCAACGGCCTGGCGGTGACGCTCGCTGAGCGCAACGACACCGACATGGTGCGCCGCATCCAGAGCTTCACGACGCAACCGATTCCGGTGGCGATGATCGGTGGCCTCGAGCCGAAGAATCCGCAGCCGCAGGTCAAGACCTTCCGTGCGACGGGCCGGCCGGGCGAAGGTGCACCGGCCGGGCGGCCGTCGCGCCCGCGTGGCAATACGTTTGCTCCGCGCAATGCCGAGGTGTACAACTCACGCGAGCGTTCACGTCCGGCGCCGCACGCCCAGCCCGGCGGCCACGAAGTGCGGCGTCACCCCGACGTGCAAATCAAGACGAATCGCAAGCCGGTGCGCCCGTCGCCCTTTGCGAAGAGCGGTGGGCCTCGCTCCAAGGCTTTCGCGGCGGCTTGAGCACGCTGTCGCGCTCTGGATCCGGCCCGCGGTGGGCCGGTTTCGGAGCGAAGGCGTTTCAGACGCCGAGCAGCTCGACCTCGAACATCAGAGTCGCATTCGGCGGGATCACCCCGCCGGCGCCACGCGCACCGTAGCCAAGTTGCGGCGGGATCACGAGCACGCGCGTGCCGCCGATTTGCATGCCTTGCACGCCTTCGTCCCAGCCTTTGATGACTTGGCCGCCACCCAGGCCAAAGTCGAACGGGTCGCCGCGGTCTTTGCTGCTGTCGAATTTCGCGCCTTTCACGCCGTCGTTGTAAAGCCAGCCCGTGTAGTGCACGCTGACCTGTTGGCCGGCTTGGGCGGTTGCACCGTTGCCGGTGACACGGTCTTCGTATTGCAGGCCGGAGGCGGTGGTGATCATGGGCAATTTCCTTCGTGACATGAGTGGCAGGTGCGTGATCATGCCACCCACTTCGCCTTCCAGCCCGCGAGCGCCTCATCAAGCGTCTGCGCCAGCGTTCCCGGGTTGAGCACGAGGCCCAGGTGCGCGGCCGCGTCTCGCACCGCACGCGCGGGGTCCGACACGTCGACAGCGCGTGCCCCGTTGCGCTTGGACAGCTTCTCGCCGTCCGCGCCAAGCAACAAAGGCACGTGCAGATACGCCGGCGTGGCCACGCCTAACACGCGTTGCAAGTGGATCTGGCGCGGCGTGTTGTCGGCCAGGTCGGCGCCGCGAACGATGTGCGTGATGCCCTGCGCTGCGTCGTCGACAACCACCGCGAGTTGATACGCCCACAAGCCATCGGCGCGGCGCAGCACGAAGTCGCCGACCTCAACCGTCACGTCCTGGCGCAAGGTGCCCAGGCGCCGGTCGCGCCACTCGATGTGCAGCGCCTCGAGCGGGCGCTGCGTCGAGGCGGCGGCGAGAAGCCGAATCGCACTCCTGGGCTCTGCGTGTCCGGCGTCGCGGCAGGTGCCCGGGTAAATGCGCTCGGTGTGGCGCTCGCGCGGCTTGGTTTGCACAGCAAACAACGCCTCGATCTGGCGCCGCGTACAGCTGCAGCGAAAGGCCCAGCCACGCGCGAGCAACGCGTCGAGCGCCAGCGCGTAGGCGCCGCCTCGGCTCGATTGATAGAGCGGTGCGGCGTCGGGCCGCAGGCCGCACGCTGCCAGCTGCGCAAGAATTTGCGTCGCCGCAGCCGGCCGGCAGCGTGGCGTGTCGACATCTTCAATTCGCACCAGCCAGCTGCCGCGGTGTGCGCGCGCGTCCAGCCAGGAGGCAAGCGCGGCGACGAGCGATCCGGCGTGCAACGGGCCGGTGGGCGAGGGCGCAAAACGGCCGATATAACGACGACCCGGCGCGCCGGGCGCCTGATCCGGCTGCACGGCTTCGGTGGTCTGCACCAGGTGCGGGTCTGACATGGCGCGGTCACTGGGCAGAATCTGGGTATTCATCTTATGGGAAGGCGGCTTCGCCTACAGTGCACTTCCAGCGTCAAAGGAGAGCGTGTGATCACCCTGCGGAAATCGAACGATCGAGGTTACGCCGACCACGGCTGGCTGAAGAGCTACCACAGCTTTTCGTTTGCCGACTATCACGACCCGCGGCACATGGGTTTTTCGAACCTGCGCGTCATCAATGAAGACCGCATTGCGCCCGGAACGGGCTTTGGCACGCATGGGCACCGCGACATGGAAATCATCAGCTACGTGCTCAGCGGTGAACTCGCGCACCGCGACAGCATGGGCACGGGACAGGCGGGCGCAGCGCTGAGCGGCGTCATCAAGCCCGGCGACGTGCAGCGCATGAGCGCCGGGCGTGGCGTGACGCACAGCGAGTTCAACAATGCGCCCAAGGACACGACGCACTTCCTGCAGATCTGGATCACACCCCACACCGCAGGTATAGCGCCGAGCTACGAACAAAAACACTTTGCCCCGGCTGACAAGCGCGGACGCCTGGTACTCGTTGCGAGCAGTGACGCACGCGAAGGATCGGTGCGCATCCATGCCGACGCCGCCGTCTACGCCGGATTGTTCGACGCTGCCGAGGCAGCGACTCACCCGCTCGCGCCGGGCCGCTGTGCCTATGTGCACCTTGTGCGCGGCGCCCTCGTCGTGAACGGCCAGGCGCTGGCCGCAGGCGACGCTGCGATGCTTCGTGACGAGGCGGCCGTGCAGTTGGCGCAGGGTTCCTCAGCCGAAGTGCTGTTGTTCGATCTGAAGGCCTGAAGGACGTACTGCGCCGGCCGGCGCCGTGAGCTCGGCGCGAGCCCGCTACAGTAAGGTTCGTGGAGACTTTTTTCCGATTGATCACGGTGCTGCCCGGTTGGGACTGGGTAGCGCTGGCCGTCTTTTTCGGCGGCTGGGTTGGCTACGCGCGCTTTGCCAAACGCCGCGCGGCCTCGCAGCCCTCGGTGCTCGCGAGCACGAACCGCATCCGCCACCAGTGGATGTTGCAGTCGACGCGGCGCGAGGTGCGCGTGCTCGACGCCATCGTCATGCAAAGCCTGGCGACGAGCCCGTCGTTCTTCGCGTCCACGACGATCCTCATCATCGGCGGCCTGCTCGCCGCACTCAGCACGACCGACAAGGCCACCGAGCTGGTGCGCGAAATCCCGTTCACCGCACAGACCTCGCTGCTCGTGTTCGACCTCAAGCTCATGC
>JBEBHW010000569.1:0-3136 GCA_040081145.1 Burkholderiaceae bacterium | reverse complement strand
GCCTGGGGCTCTACTTTCGTGGTGCCGATCCCCTCTGGGCGCCGCTGGCCGCGCTGCTCGCCGGCGCCTGGGCGGTTTGGGCGGTGCGCTTTGAGGCGACACGCAGCGCCGCGCTGGCGACACTCTCAGCCGCGGCCGTGTTCAGCCTGACCCGCTTGCCGAGCGGCAACGTCTTTGACGCTTTTCTCGACCCGCTGCTTTGGCTGGTGTGCGTGGGCATCGTGCTGCGGGCCGGCGTGCAGCGCTGGCGCGTTACGGCGCGCGCGGGCCTTGCGTTGAAAGGCAGGAGATGAGCTTGCCGCGCCGGTTTGGGCTGAGTTTCTTGAGCGCGCACTTGCGACTCGCGCTCGCCCTCGCGGCTTTGCTGTGTCTCACGGGCACACTCGCGCGAGCCGCGTTTGCGCTCTGGTTTGCTCCCGCGGGCGTCGACGGACCCGGCTGGGCAAGCGCCTTTCTGCTCGGGCTGCGCTTTGACGCACGTGCCGCCTTGGTCAGCGTCGCGCTGGCATGGTTCTTGAGCGCGCTGCCGTGGCTCGGCCCACGCCTGCGGCCTGCTGAGCATGCGCCATTTTGGCGCGCCTACTGGATGCTCGCGGGGCTGGTCTGGGCGCTCGGGCTTGTCGTCGACGCCGGCCACTATGCCTATCTGACGCAGCGCCTTTCGTCGGTGCTGTTCTCCTTGGCGCGCGATGCGGAAGAGGCGACCGGCATGGTCTGGCAGAGTTACCCGGTGCTCTGGATCGCCCTTGGCCTGGGCCTGGCGATGCTGCTGTGGTATTGGGCGTTCGCCCACGCCTGGCGTTGGGCGGTGCGCCACGGACCGCAACAAGCCACGCCGCGCAGGCGCATCGGTGAGGTCGTGATCTGGCTGCTCGCCGCTGCTGTGGTGCACGGCAAGGTCTCGCAGTACCCGCTGCGCTGGAGCGATGCTGCCGAGTTGCCGTCGGCATTTGCCCAGGCGCTCGCGCTGAACCCTCTGCACAACCTGGTCGACACCTGGTCGTTTCGCGACGCGGGTGTCGATGAGCTGCGCGTGCGCCCGGCGGCGAATCGCATTCGTGGCTTCGTCGGCCTGCCGCCCTTGCAAAGTGGCGCGCCGATTTCGCTGCTGCGCAGCAGTGCACCCCCGGCGCGCGCCCCCGGCGCGGCGCCGCCCAACGTCGTGCTTGTCTTGCTCGAGTCGTTCGCCGGCCACAAGGTTGGCGCGCTCGGCAGCCTGCTGGGCGCAACGCCGAATTTCGACGCGCTCGCGCAAGACGGCCTGCTCTTCACGCGAATGATGAGCGCGCACGGTCACACCGCGCGCGGCGTGTTTGCAACGATCACGGCGCTGCCCGACGTGTCGCGCCAGTCCACCGCGTCGCGCAATCCGGCAGCGGCGGACCAGTTCAGCATCGTCAGCGAATTCACGGCGCACAAGAAGTTCTACTTCATCGGCGGCAGCACGTCGTGGGCCAACGTGCGCGGTCTGCTCGCGGCGAACATTCCGGGCATCGAAATCGTCGAACAGAACCGACTCAAGTCGCCGGTTGTCGATGTGTGGGGCGTGTCGGACAAGAACCTGCTGCTCGAGGCCAGCGACTGGGTCGCGGCCCAGCCGCAACCCTTTGTTGCCGTGATTCAGACGAGCGGCAACCACCGGCCCTACACGATTCCTGACGAGGACAAGGCGGCGTTCAGCCCCGCGATTCCTTCGGCCAAATTGCTCGAGCAAAACGGTTTCATTTCTGCCGACGAATACCGGGCCTTCGCGTACCTGGATTGGTGCATCGGCGAGTTCATGCAGCGCGCGCGGCGCGAGCCGTATTTCGCGAACACGATATTCGCCTTCATTGGCGACCATGGCATCAGCGGCGTGACAGGCCCGCACTATCCGCCGGCGTGGCGTGAACTGGCGATCACGCAAGGCCACACGCCGCTGCTGATTTACGCGCCGGGGCGGATCGCAGCGCGGCGCGTCGACAGCTGGGCACAGCAAGTCGATGTACTGCCCACGCTGGCGGCGCTGGCCGGGATCGCGCACCGCAACACGACGCTCGGGCGAGATCTGCTCGACCCGCGTTTCGACGCGAGCCGCATCGCGTTCACGTTCCAGTTCACCGGGCCTGGCGAGTTGGGTCTGCTGGTGGGCAATCGCATGCTCGTCGACAACGAGCCCGCGACGCTGCACGACATCCTGGGCGCGCAGCCGCGGCGCAACCTTCTCGATGCGGCGTCTTCTGTGGACCCGGCCGATGCGCGCATTGCGCAGGAGTGGGCGGGCTTCGCGCGCGACTACGACCTGATCGCCCGCTACCTGCAGACGCACAACAAGCGGCGCGACGCTGCGCCCTGAAAGCGCGCCGGCGAATCAGCTGTTGCTGGTGGCGCGCACTTCGTCGATCGTCGTCACGCCGGCCAGGACTTTTTCGATGCCGTCCTGGCGCAGCGTGCGCATGCCGTCCAGCATGGCGCGCTGCTGCATTGCTTCTGCGCGTGTGCCGGTCTGGATGAGGTGGCGAATCTCGCCGGACACGACCAACAGTTCCTGCAGGCCCAGGCGCCCCCTGAAGCCGCTGCGGTCGCAGGCCACGCAGCCCGGGCAATGGTGCGCGAGCAGTCGCCCGCCCTTGCCATGGCGCTGCAGCCAACCGGCCAACACCGCCTCTTGCTTCACGGGAGCGTCGCCACGACCGAAGGAGTTCATGTAGTCGCCCAGCAATTCGTTGACGTGCTGCGGGCTCGCGGGTTCGCTCACCAGGCACTTGCTGCAATTGCGCCGCACCAGGCGCTGCGCGAGCACGCCGAGCAGCGAGTCGGCAAAGTTGAACGGGTCCATGCCCATGTCGAGCAGTCGCGTCACGGTCTCGGCGGCGCTGTTCGTGTGCAGCGTGCTCAGCACCATGTGGCCGGTGAGGGAAGCCTCGACCGCGACTTGCGCGGTTTCCTGATCGCGAATTTCGCCCACCATGATGACGTCCGGGTCGGCGCGCAGGAACGCGCGCAGCGCCTTGGCGAAGGTCCACTCGATCTTCGGGTTCATCTGCACCTGGCGCAGGCCGGGCTGGGTGATTTCGATCGGGTCTTCGGCGGTCCAGATCTTGCGCTCCGGAACGTTCAGGTGCGACAGCGCCGAGTGCAGCGTCGTCGTCTTGCC
>JBEBHW010000568.1:0-3142 GCA_040081145.1 Burkholderiaceae bacterium | reverse complement strand
GCGCGCCCGCGAAGGGCGAATGAGTCTGATGGTGGCATGCGACGACGCTTTGTTCGAGCGCCACGCCGAGTTGCTGAACGATGTGGCGCAGCCCGTCTTCAGGGTGGGTCACCGGCCAGGCGACGGGGCGCGCACCAAACTCGTCAACAACCTGCTCGCGGCGATCAACTTGGCGGGCGCCGCGCAAGCCTTGGCGCTGGCCGAGCGGATCGGTCTGGATCCGATGCGCACGCTGGATGTGATCGAACAATCGAGTGGGCAGAGCTGGATCGGCAGCGACCGCCTGCACCGAGCGCTCGCCGGCGACCTCGCGCCGCGCGCCCACACTTCGCTGCTCGACAAGGACGTCCGCCTGGCGCTGCGCATGGCCGGGGCGACAGGCTTTGACGCGAACGTTGGCGCCGCCGCCTCGGCGCTGTTCGATCGCGCCTGCCACAGCGGCATGGCAGACCTGGACGACGCTTGTCTGTTCGACATGCTGCGGGCGCGCAGGCCGCCCGACTGAATCACCCCACAAAAAATTCAACTACTGTACAAATAACCAGTTTTGCAGATAATGGCCTCCACTTTCAGGAGAACGCCATGGACGCAAACGTCAAAACCCTCAACACGGAAAAGGCCAAGGCGCTGCAAGCGGCCCTGGCACAAATCGAGAAGCAGTTCGGCAAGGGCTCGATCATGCGCCTGGGCGAAGGCGAAGTGATCGACGACATCGAGGTCGTCTCCACCGGCTCGCTGGGTCTGGACATCGCCCTGGGCGTGGGCGGCTTGCCGCGTGGACGGGTCGTCGAGATCTACGGCCCCGAGTCGTCGGGCAAGACCACCTTGACGCTGCAAGTCATCGCCGAGATGCAAAAACTCGGCGGCACTTGCGCCTTCATCGACGCCGAGCACGCGCTTGACGCGCAGTACGCGCAAAAGCTCGGCGTCAGCCTGCAAGAGCTGCTGATCAGCCAGCCCGACACGGGCGAGCAGGCGCTGGAAATCGTCGACGCGCTGGTGCGCTCCGGCTCCGTCGACTTGGTCGTCATCGACTCGGTCGCCGCGCTCACGCCCAAGGCCGAAATCGAAGGCGAAATGGGCGATTCGCTGCCGGGCTTGCAAGCGCGACTGATGAGCCAGGCATTGCGCAAGCTCACCGGCACGATCAAGAAGACCAACACCATGGTCATCTTCATCAACCAGATCCGCATGAAGATCGGCGTCATGTTCGGTTCACCCGAAACCACCACCGGCGGCAATGCGCTCAAGTTCTACGCCTCGGTGCGCCTGGACATTCGGCGCATCGGCTCGATCAAGAAGGGCGAAGAAGTGATAGGCAACGAGACCAAGGTCAAGGTCGTGAAGAACAAGATTGCACCGCCGTTCAAGACCGCCGAATTCGACATCCTCTACGGCCAGGGCATCAGCCGCGAGGGCGAGATCATCGACATGGGCGTGAACGCACGCGTGCTCGAAAAGAGCGGTTCCTGGTACGCCTACAACGGCGAGAAAATCGGCCAGGGCAAAGACAACGCACGCGATTTCCTGAAAGAAAACGTTCAGCTCTCAGTTGAAATCGAGAACAAGGTTCGCGAGGCCGTGGGGATTCCGTTGTTGCCCACCAAGGCAACGGCCGAGGCGCCCACACCCAAGGTTCGCGCGGCTTAAACGAGTCCGGTGGCGCGCGTGCCACTCGTCCTTGTCGCGGGCATCGTAGGCGCCGAGTTGCGCGAATGTCCGCAAGACAAAGCGCTCAAGGCTTACGCGGTCGCGCAATTGGCGCAGCGCGAGTACAGCCGCACGGAGCTGCGCCGAAAACTGCTTGCGCGGGTCCGTGCTGGCGCAGGCGAGCTGAACCGCACGCGCGGCGAAGTGCCTGAGGCGTGCGCCGATTCGCAGGAGGATGGTGGCGCTGACGGGGTTGGATTTGAGCGAATCGAAGCCGTTCTCGACTGGCTCGAAGCACAGCGCTATTTGTCGGCACAACGTTTCGTCGAGTCTCGGGTTCGATTGCGCAGCGAACGCTTCGGCATTTTGCGCATCCGCCAGGAGTTGGCGCAGCACGGCTTGGCCTTGCCCACACCGACCGCGGCCGCTTTGACCGGGAGCGAATTCGAACGCGCTCGTGCCATTTGGGAACGCAAGTTCAACAGCGGCTCGGGAACGCGTGCGGACGCAGCCAAGCAGGCGCGTTTTCTCGCAGGGCGGGGCTTTTCGGGGGAAGTGATTCGGCGCGTCCTGCGCGCCGAGGGTTGCACGGAACCGATCGCGCCCGAGGGACCATCCGCCACCGACGCAGCAGCGACTCGCAAGGCGCGTGCTACATTGCCGCGCTGACGCGCGGGGCGGTTGCGGTTTGTGCATTCTCGCGCTGGTTTTCGCCCGCGCGCGGCGAAACGAATCGGACCCTGTAGCTGCGAGCCTCCATGAAGATTCACGAATACCAAGGCAAGGAACTCCTTGCGCAGTTCGGCATTCCGGTGCCGCGCGGCTACCCGGCCTTCAGCGTGCGCGAAGCGGTTGAGGCAGCGCAAAAGCTCGGTGGGCCGGTTTGGGTGGTGAAGGCGCAAATCCATGCCGGCGGACGCGGCAAGGGCGGTGGCGTCAAGCTGGCGCGCAGCATGGACGACGTGAAGCTGCTCGCCGGGCAAATCCTGGGCATGCAGCTGAAGACGCATCAGACCGGGCCTACGGGCCAGAAGGTGCGCCGCTTGCTGATCGAAGAAGGTGCCGACATCCGCCACGAGTATTACGTCGCCGTCGTCACCGACCGGGCGACTCAGAAAGTCGCGTTGATGGCCAGCTCCGAAGGCGGCATGGACATCGAGGAGGTCGCGCACAAGACGCCCGAGAAAATCATCAAGCTGTTCGTCGACCCGTTGATCGGGCTGACCGAAGCGCAGGGCCTGGAACTGGTGCGCGCTGTCGGAATCCCCGAGCCCTCGCAGCTACTGGGCGTGGATGTGCTGAAAAAGCTGTATGCCTGCTATATGGCGACGGATGCAAGCCTGGTCGAAATCAATCCGCTCATCCTCGAGGGATCGGTCGACGGCAAGCCGGGTCAGGTGAAGGCGCTTGACGCGAAGTTCAATTTCGACAGCAATGGGTTGTTCCGCCATCCGGAAATCACCGCGTACCGCGACCTTGACGAAGAAGACCC
>JBEBHW010000567.1:0-3146 GCA_040081145.1 Burkholderiaceae bacterium | reverse complement strand
GCACGACGCCTACGACGTGGCGCTGCAGCAGATCATCGGCCCGGAGGAGTGGAACTACACCAAGCTCGGGGACGTGGAAGTGCTGGCACGCCGGCAGCTTTCCCCGTCTGACGCTGCCACCTCGTTTGCGGTGTTCGGCGGCCTGAAGCTGCCCACCGGCACCAAGAACGTGACCAATGGCGACGGCGCACGCGCCGAACGCACGCTGCAGCCCGGCACCGGCACCACCGACCTGATCGTCGGCGTGGCCGCGCGCCGCGCGGTCGGCTTGCGCGACGCCCTGATCGGCCAGGCCAGCGTGACGAGCGCGCTGAACAAGAACGAAGACTTCCGTCCCGGCACGCGCACCGAAATCTCGGCCGGCTGGTCGCACGCGTATTCGCAATCGCTGGGTGCGGTGCTGCAACTCAACCTGCGGCACCGCCAGCACGACAGCGGCGACCAGGCTGAGCCCGACAACAGCGGCTTCACCACGCTGGCTTTGAGCCCTGGCGTCACCTTTGCCACTGGTTCGGCGTCCACCGTTTACGCCTACCTGCAGCTGCCGGTCTACCAGAAAGTGAATGGCATTCAGCTGGTGCCGCGCAACGCGCTGGCGCTGGGGTGGACCACCGACTTCTGACGCACCCCCCCGCTAGTGACCCTAGAAGTAAACCAACGCAGCAGGCTGCCTTCCGACCGTCCGTGCCGTGACTCTGACCCGCCAAGCCTTACGTCGATTCACCTGGCTCGCGTTTACCGCGATGCTGGGCATTGGATTGGCGCCCACCGTGTCGCGCGCGCTGAGCGCGTTGCACACCGGGCATGGCGCGTCGATGGTCCGCACAGCGCTTGCGGCGCCGGGGCATCACCAGGTGGCTGCCCTTGGTGTGGGGGCGGTACTGCTGAACTGGATCACGACCGGCGATCACTTGGCCAAGACCTTGTGGGTGGGCTATTGGCCGGTGGCGAGTGTGGACCTGATCGTGCTGGCGGGCTCGGGAGTGGCCGCGCGGGCCGCAGTGCGGCTGCGCCGCAAGGCAGCGCTGAGCGCCGGTGCCGGCGCAGGCACCGACCTGTCGTCGGTTGACGTGCATGACAGCGAAGCAGCGACGGACGGTGGTGCCGAGACATCCGAGAAACTCATCACCACAGGGGCGCGCCATGCATGACGGCTGGTTGTTCGCGGGCGCAGTAGTGTGCATCTACGTCGGCTTCGCCTGGCTCGCGCTCGCGATGGACGCGCATTGGGTGCAGGCGCAGGGGCCGCAACCGGCCAGACCGCCTTCACCCAATTTCCTGCGCGGGCTCGGCACCGCAGCCCTGCTTCTCTCGCTGGTGCTGTGCTTGCTTGCTGATACCGCGGCAATTGCCCCGCTGGTCTGGGCCATGGCACTTGCCGCAGGGGCGTGCGCAGTGGCTTTCACCTTGACCTGGCGACCACGCTGGCTTCGCATTTTTGCGGTGCGCAACATTGTTTCTCTCCACTTCCAATGAGACCTCCACCATGAAAACCCGATCGTTCAATGTCACCCCCACAGCCCTCGCGGCGGCCTCGGCATGCGCTTGTGCAATGGCAGCCGCGCAGACCGTGGGCGACGTCCAAGTCCTCGACCCGGTCGCCGTGACAGCACAGAAGACCGAGGCTCAAGCACCGCTCCCGGCTACGGTCGAGACCGTCACGGCTCAGCAGATCGGCGAGACGGTCAACTCACCGACGACCGCCGGCATCCTGCAGTACCTGCCGAGCATGCATGTGCGCGAACGCTACATCGGTGACCGCAACGGCGTGCTCGTGATGCGCGTGAACAGCTCGATCGCGAGTGCGCAGACGACGGTGTACGCCGACGGGATGCTGCTGTCGAACTTCTTGAACAACAGTTTCAGCACCGCGCCGCGTTGGGGCATGGTGTCGCCCGAGGAGATCGAGCGCATCGACGTCATCTACGGCCCGTTTTCGGCGCTCTACCCGGGCAATTCGGCGGGCGGCGTGGTGACCATGATCACGCGCATGCCCGACAAGTTCGAGGCGCACGTCAAGCTCGACGGCTTCACGCAACGCTACAAACTCTACGGCACCGACGACCGCTTCAACGGCTGGCACACGAGCGCGGCGTTGGGCAACGCGGCCGGCGACTTCTCGTATTGGGTCGCGCTCGACCACCTCGACAACCACGGCCAGCCGCAGACGTTCGGCAACACGACGCCGAAGGCGGGCGCGCCGGCGGCGGCGGGCACCTTCACCGACGTGAGCGGCTCGCCCGTGATCCGCGACATCGACACCGCCGGCCGGCCGCGCATCATCGTCAGTTCCACGGGCATCGACCACACGGTGCAGGACATGGCCAAGCTCAAGCTGGCGTACCGCTTCACGCCGCAATGGCAGGCGAGCTCCACGCTCGGCATCTGGCGCAACGATTCCGACGGCACCGTCGACAGCTATCTGCGCGATGCCAACGGCAACACCGTCTACAACGCCGGCGCGGCGTTCGCGAATCCGCTCAAGTTCGTGCGAATCGACGGTGTCGACTACACCGTTTCGGCGGCCGTGCCGAGCCGGAGTAGCAGCGAGCACTGGATGCACGGGTTGGCGCTGAAGTCGAACACGGGTGGCGCCTGGGATTGGGACGTCATTGCCAGCGTGTACGACCAGAAGGAGGACATCTCGCGCACCGCCACGCCCACCAGCGGCTTCGACTCGGGCCTCGGCGCCGTCCACCCCGGGGGGCAGATCACCTTGGCCGACGGCACGGGCTGGCACAACATCGACCTGCGCGGGACGTGGCGCAGCAACGGCAAGGCGGCGAGCGAACACACGCTGGGCTTCGGCGTGCACCACGATCGTTACAAGCTCGCTTCGGTGACGTACGGAACGGCCGCGAGCCCGATCGCCGACTGGCTTTCCAGCGACAGTGGCGCCTTGAACACCAACTCCTACGGCAAGACGCAGACCGACGCGGTGTACCTGCAGGACGCCTGGAATTTCGCGCCGCAATGGACGCTCGTCGCCGGGGGCCGCCAGGAGCACTGGAAGGCCTTCGACGGAAGCAACTACAACGCGGCGAACGTTGCACCGAACCCGCTGAACCTGGTCTACGCCGACCGCAGCCAGTCGAACTTTTCGCCCAAGCTGCACGTGGCGTACCAGGCCTCACCCGAAGTCGAGC
>JBEBHW010000566.1:0-3151 GCA_040081145.1 Burkholderiaceae bacterium | reverse complement strand
TCGATGCCCCAGATTCTCGATCCGACCGAAACCAAATTGCGGCCCATCCCCAACTTCATTTTCATGAGCCGGTGGCTGCAGCTGCCGCTGTACCTCGGCCTGATCCTTGCGCAATGCGTCTACGTGTTCCATTTCTGGGTCGAGTTGACCCACCTGATCCAGGCGGTGTTCGGCGACAGGGCCGCGCTCGACATCCTGGTCGGAGGCATAGGCTACAAGGGCGATTTCGGCGGCGGCACGCCCAAACTCAACGAGACGATCATCATGCTCGTCGTCCTGGGCCTGATCGACGTCGTCATGATTTCCAACCTGCTGATCATGGTCATCGTCGGCGGCTACGAGACCTTCGTCTCGCGAATGAACCTGGAAACCCACCCCGACCAGCCCGAGTGGCTGAGCCATGTCAACGCATCGGTGCTGAAAGTCAAACTCGCCACGGCCATCATCGGCATCAGTTCGATCCACCTGCTCAAGACTTTCATCAACGCCGAGAACTACACCGAAAAAGTGCTGATGTGGCAGACCTTGATCCACGTCACGTTCCTGCTCTCGGCGATTGCGATCGCGGCAACGGACCGTTTGATGGCGTCGATGGACCCGCGCGGCCAAGGCGCGGCGAAACATTAGGAACCCGCTCATGACCGCGATTCGTTATGCCGACTTCGTCGAAAGCATCGCTGCGGCTTTGCAGTACATCTCGTACTACCACCCAGCGGATTACATCGAACACCTGGCGCGCGCCTACGCGGGCGAACAAAGCCCGGCGGCGAGAGACGCGATCGCACAAATCCTCACCAACTCGAAGATGTGCGCTGAAGGAAAGCGCCCGATCTGCCAGGACACGGGAATCGTCAACGTGTTCCTGAAGATCGGCATGGACGTGCGTTTTGTGGACTTCCCCGGCAGCGTCGAAGACGCCGTGAATCAGGGTGTGCGCAAGGCCTACCTCGACCCCGACAACAAGCTGCGCGGCTCGGTCGTCGCCGATCCGCAGTTCGAGCGCAAGAACACGGGAGACAACTCACCCGCAGTCACGAACGTGAGGCTCGTGCCCGGCAACACGGTGGACGTGCAGGTTGCCGCGAAAGGCGGAGGCAGCGAAAACAAAAGCAAGTTCGTCATGCTCAACCCGAGCGACTCGATCGTCGATTGGGTGCTCAAGACCGTGCCGACGATGGGCGCGGGCTGGTGCCCGCCGGGCATGCTGGGCATCGGCATCGGCGGCACGGCGGAGAAGGCGATGCTGCTCGCCAAGGAGTCGCTGATGGAGCCGATCGACATGTTCGATCTGAAAAGACGCGGGCCGAAGAACAAGCTCGAGGAAATGCGCATCGAGCTCTGCGACAAGGTCAACGCGCTGGGAATCGGCGCGCAGGGCCTGGGCGGGCTGACCACGGTGCTCGACGTGAAGATTGCGACCTACCCGACGCACGCCGCGGGCAAGCCGGTGGCGATGATCCCGAACTGCGCGGCAACGCGCCACGCCCATTTCGTGCTCGACGGTTCGGGCCCGACGTACATCGACCCGCCGAGTCTGGACCTGTGGCCCGACGTCAAATGGCAACCCGATTACGCGAAGAGCCGAAAGGTCAATCTCGACACGCTCACGAAGGCCGAAGTCGCCGCCTGGAAACCCGGCGAGACCTTGTTGCTCTCGGGCAAGATGCTCACCGGGCGCGACGCTGCGCACAAGCGAATTCAAGACATGCTCGGCCGGGGCGAGAAGCTGCCCGTGGACTTCACGAACCGCGTCATCTACTACGTCGGCCCCGTGGACCCGGTGCGCGACGAAGTCGTCGGCCCGGCCGGCCCGACAACGGCCACACGCATGGACAAGTTCACCGAAATGATGCTCGGCCAAACCGGGCTCATCGGCATGATCGGCAAGGCCGAGCGCGGACCGGCGGGGATAGACGCGATCAAGAAGCACCGAAGTGCTTACCTCATGGCGGTGGGCGGCGCCGCTTACCTTGTCGCCAAAGCCATCAAGAAATCGACCGTGCTCGCCTTCGCCGACCTGGGCATGGAAGCGATCTACGAATTCGACGTGCGCGACATGCCCGTCACCGTGGCAGTGAGTTCGGACGGCACGTCGGTGCACCAGACCGGCCCGCGCGAGTGGCAGGCGCGAATCGGCAAGATCCCGGTCACGGTGGCGTAGCGGGCGGCAGGAGGGCGCGCGCCGCCTGCACTGCCGCAGCGTCGCTCGCATTGAACAGCGCGGCCGCGAGTTGCCGCTCGCGCTGCGCGACGAGGGCGAGAAATTGCTCGGCCCCTTGCATCGCGCGGAACGCTTCGAAGCCGCGTTCCAGGAATTCCTGCAAATCGCCAAGCCCGGCCAGGCGCGCCGGCCCGCGCATGAGGTGCAGGCTGCGGCGCAGCAGCGGCTTGTGCACGAGGCGGTCAAGCGCGGCGCCCAACTCGACGGTGAGCGCGATCTGGCGCTCGCGCAGCGCCGGCTCGCCGGTCGCCCGCCACGCGGCGGCATAGCCCTGCGCGTCCAGCAGCGAGACGGGCAGCGCTTGGCCCATCGTGCTGTCGAGTTGCTCTGACAAGGCGTGCAAGCTGACCACGGTGCCGACCACGTCCACAACCTCGATCGAGAAGAGCCGCACCAGGGCGGGGACGACGCGCGCGAGTTGCGCGTCGCGTTCGGTGAAGTCTTGCGGCCCATACATCTCGTCGAGGAAGAACCGCGCGGCGCCGCGATAACGATCGCTGGCCAGCAGGTCCGCGTAAGTGTGCGTGAAGCGCCTCTGCTGGTACTGCTTGATCGCGTCGACTCGCGCCTTCAAGTCGGGCGCGCCCCGGCGCCGCTGGCGCTGCGCCTGCACGGCGTCGAGTTGCCGCAGGATGGCGGGGGCATCGAAATGCACAGTCATGCGGGGGCGTGGGCAGGCCGGAGCGGCGCGCACATCATGCCCGCCTTGCAGCAACGCGTGTATGCTGCCGGCGCACCTCACAATGCGAACTTTTTGGGGCGGAGCCCCCGGCGCGCCAATTCATGGACTCCCGAGTACAACTGGTCTACTACGGTGAAGTGATCCGCGGCTTCAAGCGCTCCGACGTGCGTGACGATCTGGGCGACCTGCTCGAGATCGACGAGGTCAATCGAAGCGCACTGTTCAGCGGCGCGCGCATCGTGCTGAAG
>JBEBHW010000026.1:0-13501 GCA_040081145.1 Burkholderiaceae bacterium | reverse complement strand
AAAGCAGTAAGGGGAACAATGGCGAAACACCGGCGTTTCGATTGACCAGCAGGATGCTCACTTCGGCGAGCAGGAAGCCGAGGAAGTAGGCGCCGCCGTCGCCCATGAAGATCAGGCCCGCCGGGAAGTTCCAGACGAAGAAGCCCATCACGGCGCCGACCACCGCTAACGCAATCGACTGCATGACGATGTCGCCTGCCTTGCCCGCCACGTAGGCCAGCGCCAGCAGCATGATGAGTACGCACATCGAGGCCAGGCCGTTGAAGCCGTCGATGATGTTGACCGAATTCGCGACGCCGGTGACAGCGAAAATCGTCAGCGCCACGGCGAACGGCAACATCACGATCAAGGTGTCCACTCCGGGGATGTCGGTGCGGCGGATCACCGCGTCGAGAAGCCAGATCGCCAGGGTCGCCGACAACGCTGTGGCGAACAGGCGCCGGCGCGGCGACATGGTTTGGGTCAGGTCTTCCAACATGCCGGCCAAGAAAGCGGGCAGGCCGGCGGCGACCAGCTGCCACAGCGGGCCTGCGGTCTCAGGGGATTGCCATTGCAGGTAGCAACCGGTGATGACTACGGCAGCGAAGATTCCGATGCCACCCACGCGCGGGACAGCTCTGTTGTGAAACCTCTGAGGGCCAGAGTTGCCATGGTCCGCCGAAAGGCTCCCGTGCGCGGCTGGGGAATTCAACACGAACAGCGTGACCAGGAGTGACACGACGAAACTCAGGATCAATACGCTCATGGTTGCGGGCGCTGCGTTGGGGCGGGGGTGGCTGCGAGCAGAGCAACTGCGCCTCAGGTCAGGGTCGAAGTCTCAGCTTCTGGACTCAACATGCGCGCAGCGGCGTCAAGTATTGAATGTACTTGTCGAACACCAGTTGCTCGTCAAACTCCCGCTCCACTTTGCGTCGGCTTGCGAGCCCCATGCGGGCCTGTGCCTCATGCGGCAGTGCGGCGAAGCGCGCACACTTCTCGGCCAAGTCGTCGCTGTCGCCGATGCGTACCAGGTAGCCGTTGCTGCCGTCGTCCAGCACGTCGCGGCAGCCAACTGCATCGGTGGCGATCAGCGGGCGGCCCATGCTCGCGGCCTCGAGAAGCGTGCGCGGTACGCCTTCGCGGTAGGCCGGAAGCACGATGCAGTGGGCAGCCGCCAACATGGGGCGTACGTCATCGGTGAAACCGAGGTAGCGAATCGCGCCCTCGTGAATCCAGGCGTCCAGTTCGCTTTGCGACACTGCCGATCGATTCTCAACTCCTGCCGGGCCCAGCATCGCGAACTCGGCGGCAACACCGCGCCGACGCAATTCTCGCGCCGCGGCGACGTACTCGACGACGCCTTTGTCACGCAGCAACCTGCCGACGAAGAGGAAGCGCACCGGCTCTGCGCCGGTGCGAGCCGGCAACGCCTGCCAGGCAAAGGCGTCAAGGTCGATGCCGGAACCCGGAACCCTGTCGGTGCGGGAGGCGCCGACGAGTCCACTCTCGACAAAGTAGCGCCGGTCGTCTTCGTTCTGGAAGAGCACACGGTGCGAGCGATGCAGCGCGCGCTTGTATAAGAATCGTGCGACCTGGGTCAGCCAGGTGTGCCGGATGAACGCCGTACCGAGGCCAGCAATGTTGTTGACCACCGGAATGCCCAGCGAATGCGCGGCGAAGGAACCGTAGACGTTGGGTTTGATCGTGAAGCCCAGGAACGCGGCAGGCCGTTCGCTGCGCAGCAGCGCGCGGTACCTTCGATACAGAATCAGATCGCGCAGAGGATGCGTTCCGCCGCTGTCCATCGGCAATGCGACGAATCGGCAACCGAGTGCACGCACGCGGTCTGCATGTGCGTCTTCAGGCGCCGCGGCGACGACCTCCCAGCCATCGGCTTGAAGTGCGCGAATCAAGCCACCACGGAAGTTGGCAATGTTCCAGGCGCTGTTGACCGACAGCAGCAACTTCCGGTTCATGGGCGCTTCGTGCTCTCGTCGAGCCAGCACTGGAACATCAGAACATCCCACAAGTAGTACTGCCAATTCCGGCGGCCCGACAAATGCTCGCGCCACTTGCGCAATATCGGCTCGGCGACGAAGAAGCCGTCGGATTGCAAGCGTGCTGGACTCAGAAGCGCTTCGGCCCAGTCGCGCAGGGGGCCGCGCAGCCAATGGTCGATCGGTACACCGAATCCCATTTTGGGCCTTTCAGTCAAGGCCTGGGGGACGTGCCGGTTCAGCACCTGCCGCAAAACCCACTTGCCCACGCCGTCGCGTTGCTTGTAGTCGAATGGCAGACGCCACGCGAATTCGACGACGCGGTGATCCAGGAACGGGACTCTGGTTTCGAGCGAACAGGCCATCGCAGCCCGGTCGACCTTGCACAGGATGTCGTCGGGAAGGTAGGTGGACAGGTCAATTGCCATCATGCGTTCAACATTGCCAAGTCCAAGGTCGGCGAGGCCCAAATCTGGCAGGGTGGTCACGCCGGTGCTCGAACCCACGACGACCGCGCCGGGGTCTTCCCAATGCGATACAAGGCTCTGATAAACGTCAGAAGGCGACCGCGAATACAGCAGTTGCGCCGCCTTGTGAATCTTGTCGCCGGTTTGCGCAAACCGGTGCTGCACGGGCATCAACCCGCGTAGGCGCTGGTGCAGCCTGTCCCAGGTCTGCGGTGGCACTGAGCTGAGCAAACGCGCCGCACCGCGCCGCAAACCCAGCGGTGCGCGGCTGATCTTGCGCCAGATCCGGTCACCGAACATGTAGCGGTTGTAGCCGCAGAACAGTTCGTCGCCTGCGTCGCCGGACAGGCTGACCGTCACGTGCTTGCGCGCCATCGCCGACACCAGGTAGGTGGGGATCTGCGACGAATCGCTGAAGGGTTCGTCATACATGCTCGGCAACCGTGGGATGACGTCGAGCGCATCACGGGGGGCGACGTAGAGTTCGGTATGCGCTGTTCCCAGGTGCGCCGCCACCGCCTTGGCATGCGGTGCCTCATTGAGGGAAGCCTCGTCGAAGCCGATCGAGAATGTTTGAACCGGCCTCGTGGACTGGGATTGCATCAACGCGACGATGGCAGACGAATCGATGCCTCCGGAGAGAAAGGCGCCGAGTGGGACGTCGGCCATCATTTGACGGCCGATGGCGTCCATCAACAGACGCTCAAGGGACTCAACGGCCTCAGCCGGAGAGCCTGCGAAGGGCTTACTGCGGGCTTGGCGGATGGCTGCGGCGGCGGACCAGTACGTTGTGACTTCCAGATCGCGCGTCCCTGGCCTCAGTTCGGCGAGCGTGCCCGGCATCAGTTTCGAAATTCCGGCGTAGATGGAGCGTGGTGCCGGAACGTAGCTGTACCTGAGCATGCAGGCCAGCGAGTCGCGGTTCACCTCGGCCGCAAACGCGGGGTGCGCCCTCAGCGCCTTGAGCTCCGAGCCGAACAAGAAAACATTGCCTTGCCAACCGTAGTAAAGAGGCTTTTCGCCGAGCCGATCGCGCCCCAGGGTCAAGCTTCGTGACGAACGATCCCACACCGCAATCGCGAACATTCCGATGGCGCGCCGAACCGTCTGCTCGATGCCCCAGGCCTCGAAGCCGGCGAGCAGGGTTTCCGTGTCAGAGTGGCCGCGCCATGCCGGCGCAGCGCTTTGCTTGGCAAGATCGGCGCGCAGATCGAGATGGTTGTAGATCTCGCCGTTGTAGGCGATCACGTATCGCCCGCTCGCGGACGCCATCGGCTGGTGTCCTGCGGCGCTGAGGTCAACAATCGACAGCCGCCGAAAACCCAGGGCGATGCCAGCATCCGCATCCACCCACGCTCCGACGTCATCCGGACCTCGGTGAGCAATTTGCGCAGCCATGCGGGTGACCATGTCGCAAGAGTCCTCGGAAGTGAGCGCCGAGCGCTGCCAGAATCCGGTTAGGCCACACATGTCGAATCGGCTCCGATCTGAAAGTACAAGGCCTCATACTGGCGGACGACTCCCCGGATGTCGAGGTTGTCGACGGCGCGCCGGCGCGCACGCAAAGCGATTTCTTCATGTTGCTCGGCAGGCAGTGACAGGAGATCCTGCATTGCCACCGCCAGCGCCGCGTCGTCGCCAGGGGGAACGACGCGGCCGCAGTCACCGACGATAGAACTCGAGTCGCCCACATTGGTGGTCACGCAGGGCACGCCGCAAGCGAGTGCTTCGCCAAGGACGCGTGGAAACGCTTCGCCAAAAGTGGAGGATGAAACCAGCAAATCGCTCGCGGCCACCAGGCGCGGGATGTCGTGGCGCAGGCCAAGCAAGTGCACCACGTTGCCGATACCCGCGGCGGCCACCGCAGCGTGGATTTCTGGGTTGTCGTTGCTGACGCCCTTGCCAACCATGACGACGTGAACATCGGGGCAGTGCCGGTGCAGGGCACTGGCAGCATGGATCAGCCCGAAGTGATTCTTCTGCGCGTGATAGCGCCCGACATGTGTCACGATCTTTGCAGCGGCAGGAATTGCCAGTTCGGTCCTCACGGA
The DNA here is from genome assembly GCA_040081145.1 of Burkholderiaceae bacterium. Classification (GTDB taxonomy): domain Bacteria; phylum Pseudomonadota; class Gammaproteobacteria; order Burkholderiales; family Burkholderiaceae_C; genus JAEMQF01. The sequence goes on along the minus strand of JBEBHW010000026.1, from coordinate 9,007 downwards.
AGCGCGGCTGGCGGGATCAGGGCGGAACTGTTCCAGATCGAAGCCATTCCCGATGACGAGCTGGCGAGCGCAGCGATACCCGAGATTTCGATGAATTGCGAGGGCTTCGTGTGAACATGACACGACTGCTTGGGGTACCCAACGGGACAACCGAGCGCAGAGCTTGGCGACAGTGACAACCCCACCGCCCAAACCTGGGGCCAGGCTCGAATTGCGGATACCCCAAATGACTTGCCGTGCGCCTGCAATTCGTGCGGCGATGCCGCCGATGAGATCGGCGTGGTACATCCAGGTCTGCACAATCCGGGGTTGGACTCGCCGGATCAGCCGCACCAGGGCGATGAAGCTCGAGATCGGCTTGTTTGACATCTCAAGGTAGGTCACTGGAACACCAAGTGCTTCAATTCGGCCTCCTATCTCGCCCTTCCCGTTGAGCGACACCACGTGAGGCGCGAAGCGCGCTCGGTCGAGGCATTGGAGAATGTTGAGCAAGGAAATCTCGGCCCCCCCGACTCCAAGGCCGGTCGATACGAAAACCACGCGCATCAAGCCGCCGTCTTCACGGTCAATACCGAACGGCGGTGACATGGGTCAGTGCCTGTTCATATTGACGCGCAATTGCGCCTGCGGCATAGGCATCCACAACATCGGCCGGCATCCGCCTGAGTGGTCGTTCGAGCAAGTTACGCAATGCGCGGGCCAGCGCTTCGCCAGTGAAGTCCTCAGCCATCTCGCACTGCGGGAGGTCCTGCAGAATTTCAAGTGCGGCCGGCACCGGCGTCGAGACCACCGGGGTGCCGCAGGCCAGGGCTTCAAGTACCACGTTGGGGGAACCCTCATAGTGGGAACTCAAGACGAATGCGTCAGCTTGCGCAAGGTACGGATAGGGGTTGCGCTGAAATCCGACAAAGCGCACCTGCTGCTGGACGCCTCTGTCCTTGGCCAACTGCTCAAGCCCGTCTTTGAGGGGGCCTTTGCCCAGAATCGTGAGAGCTAAGCGTGAGTCGGCGCAGAGCGAGAGGGCCTCGATCAGAAGGTCGAAGCCCTTCTGTGGGACCAAACGCCCTGCAGCGACCAACTGGATGCACTTGCTTTCGGGATGTTTCGTGACGCTGTCGAAAGGGTTGAGAATGGGCTCATGAGCAAATGTGGCTTCGCCACTTTGCTTATTCCCCCGCGGGGGGCGGCCGGCCCAGCCGGCCTGGGGGCGCTCTCCAGCAAGGACGCGAATGCGTTCAATGTCCACTGGGTTGTGAATGACCGCCGTCTTCGCAGCGGAGAGGCCGAAATTTTCCACCAGGTCGTCGCGCATCGCACCAGACTGGCACACAACCGCATCGAAGAGCGGATACAGGCGCCGACACGCCCACGGCCACCAGACCGGGGAGCTGGGCTCCGCCATGCTGTCGGACACGACGATCGTTTCCCGCGCCACATAGCGAATTCCATTTGGCAACACCGGCCGCAACGCTGCAAGCGCCAGATTCATGCTCCCCAAGGTGGAGAACACGACGTCCGGTCGCAGACGCCGGATGAGTTGGACGATCTTCACCAGCGCGTGACGCACCCGAGTGCAGCCCAGATCGATGACGTCCACGTCAGCGGGCACGTCATCTCGAAAGATCGCATCGCGCATGTCCACAGCGGCGATGGTCATGCGGAACTTCGACCGGTCCAGGTGGTGTAGCAGCGTGGCGACGACGCGCTGGGCCCCGCCACCATTGAGCGTCGGAATGAGGAACAGAAGTGAGCACCGAGGATCGATCGTCATGGGTGGCGACTTGCGGTTTCGTTGAAGCGCTCTTTCGGTCGAACGACGTAGGCCATCGATGAACTTCCCATGAAGCGGCTCATCTGCACTCTGCGGGCAACCGTCAGTTGGGGGCCGAGGAAGGCATAGCCAGTGCAAAAGAGACGCATTGAAACGAGTCGATCGACCGACCAATCACACCTGGCGAACAGGGGGCACCAGCGAAAATGACTGAACAGCCACAGTTCGGACAGTGAATTGCCCTGTTCGCCGTGTCGGGGTGGGAAAAGTATCTTGCTTGCCAGAGTCCAGAGGGAGTTCTTCTTCCGAGCGGACGCCACCGCAATCTCCGCCGCTTGCTGTCTAGGCAGTACGCCAATCGTCATGAGCGCCATACGGATGACAAACGGGTAGTGCACGATGTTCGACCACCATCGCCACGAAGCCGTAGGGAGGATGTGAATGGCAAATCCGTCAGCGGCCAGGACGCGCCGAATCTCCTCTTGAAATCGTTCGACGTGGGAGATATGTTCAAGCGTGTTGGACGAAAACACCACATCGAACGAGCCGTCGGGAAACGGGATGCGAAACCCGTCGTACAAGCGAACCGGCCAAATGCGCAGGTCCCCGTAGCTGCTCGACGCCACGTCAATTGCCTGCACAGCGTGCCCATGGTCTGCGAGTGTCTTGGCCTGCCATCCGGCACCAGCGCCGATCTCCAGTACTCGGCTCGTCGGTGGGATCAGCGCAAGCACCTGCTCGAGTTCGTGAGCCCGAATTGCTTGGAGGCTGTCAGCGTTCCCTGGGGCAATGGTTGGATTGATCACGAGCGGCGGGCATCGACGAGCACGAATTCGTTGCAACCCAAGCCGCCGCCGCAGGTGGTGAAGTCGCTGAGCACGAAGCCTTGGTCGCGGTAGAACCTGAATACTTCTTCCGGCTTCGCGACCTCGAACGGATAGCCACCGACCCAATCCACAACATCTCGCCAGGCTGACATGCCGCGAAGGCTGTGATTGGCGTAGTTGCGCCATGTGCTGAACGGACTTCCGCGCAAGATGTCGTAGATTGTTCGCGGACCCCACAGCACAACCAGCGATGGGAAAAGCACGAACCATCTCAGCGCTGCCGGAAGCCAGTTGTAAAGGCGTTTGACAGCGATCCAGCCGTGAGTTCGCCAGCCCTGATCGTTGTAGATCGCGAGATAGAGGGTCCCGCCCGGTTGCACGAGAGGGCGTACGTTCCCCAGCGCGGCATACATCGCGCCGGTGTGGTGCAGAACGCCCCACGAATAGACCACATCCCACTGTCCGAGTTGGGCGAGATACGGCGCGTCGAGCACTGAGCCCTGTTCGACGATCCATTGCCGGTCGCCTTCAAAGTAGCGACGCCTCAATTCATTTGTGCAGGCCACGGATTGGGGGTCATAGTCGAATGAATGAACTGTGGCGCCAAGTTGGCGGGCGACCAGGCTGAACAAGCCTGAGCCGCTGCCGATGTCGAGAAAGCGCTTTCCCGCGAGATCTGTGACACCGAGCATCTTGCAGAGATAGCTCCGGGCGATCGCAATCCGGTCGTCATTGAGAACCTTTAAGAACTCGGTCCAGTTGCTGCCGAACCCGAAGCGTTCACCGCTCGAGACTTCTGCTGCGTGAGATGACATGTTTGAATGCCCAATTCATGCGATTGATGGATCAATGACCAGCGAAAGGATCTGGGTACGATCGATGCATCGCGTGGTTCGCAGCCGCGGGGTCACTTGACGTCCGCCTTCGACCCGGTGTGGTTCGGCTCGAGCAAATGCGTCAGCCCCAACACGCTCAGCAGCCACCGCGCAGGTGCTTTCAACGTGTATTTTGGATTCCACATCGAGCGCAGCAGATAGTAACGCCCGATCCGCTCCTGACCGGCTGCCAGGTGGAGAATTGCGGCCCGGTATTGCAGCCGGCACCGTGCCTTCGCTACCGAGTGGGCAAGGTTCGGATAGCGGTACTCGGCGAGTGCCAGTACGACCAGTTCGTCATCGAAATACCTCATGTGGTCGGATGTCACGTTGGTCGCGTGTCGACGGTAGCGCGCCAGCACGCTGGGGTCATAGATCACCGGGCCCAGACCGCGGTTGCAAACGTCGATCCACATTAACCAGTCGGAGGCGACGCGGATTCGCTCGTCAAAGCCTTCCGGCGGGACAGCCGCATGCAACACCATGACCGCAGGGGCTGCCATAAACGACGTGCCATCCTCGATGACCCGACGGCCGACCTCACGGCAGCCTCCGATGACCGGCGTCCTTGAGCCGGGCCCTGAGTTCCAGTGGGACAACGTCCGGTTGGTCTTGCTGTCGAAGACCTCGATGTCGTGGTAGCCCAGCACGGCTCCGCCGCGCTCCATCGCAGCGACTTGGGTACTCAGCTTGCCAGGCAGGAACAAATCGTCTCCGGCGTGAAAGGCGATGTACTTGCCTGTGCAGCGTCGCAGGATTTCGTTGCAGTTCTTCGTGATGCCGAGGTTGCGATCGTTGCGGAAGGCGCGGATGCGCGTTGGATGCTCGTCTTGGTACTGACGAACGATTTCCCACGTTCCGTCTGTCGAGCAATCGTCGCCCACAACAAGTTCTAGATTCGGATAGTCCTGCGAAAGCACCGAATCCATCGCCTCCGCGACGTAACGCTCCTGATTGAAGCAGGGCATGAATACGGACACCAGAGGCAGGTTCGAGGGCACTATGCGGTACTCCTCGACTCGGCTTCACACAGCATTGCGATGCTGCCATTGCCAACAATTGCCAGCGCGCTGCAAGCCAGACTCGACCAGACCGCCCCGTGCATGCCGAAGCGAGGGATGAGCAGCAGATTGCCGACAAAGTTGGCCACCCCGACAGCGACCGTCAGAGTCGAGGCCTGCCAGAAATAGCCCCGTGCAATCCACTGCGGCGCCATCACGATCGAGAAGGTACTGCCCACGATTCCCAGCAATTGCCAGCGGAAGATCTCGATCGCGGGCAGAAACTGCACGCCGGCCAGCATGGGAAGCCACCAGGGTGCGGCCACTCCCGCAATCGCCCCGACAACGACCATGAGCAGCAACGTCTGCCACAGCAGTCGCCGGTGCACGGGCCAGCCATCGCGGGCGCCGCTGCGCGACACGGCGCCGTAGACCACCATTGCCGCAGCCTGCGGCACGATCAGGAGCATGAGCGTCAGCTGCACACTGAGCTGGTACAGGCCGGTCTCCGCCGGTCCGCGGAAGTGCCCGACCATCAGCACGTCCATGCCAGAGATGAGGAAGGCGCCGACCGCGTTCAGATGAAGCTTGAGCCCGTCGCGCACATAGTCGCCGATCTCGGCGGCGCTGGGTCGCCGTAGCGGACGCGCGGGACCCAGCAGGTGCAGCAGGATCCATGCCGATGAGAACCACTGACCCAGCAGGGTGGCGATGATCGCCCCGGTCACGCCCCATGCCGCATAGGCAACCAGTGCGATGACGAGCAACGCCGATAGCGTGCGCCCGATCACCATTGCGCGGTTGCCGATCTGCAACTGCTCTTGTGCCATCAGCAGCGAGCCGCCGTATTGTTCCCACAGCATCGGCGGCAGCAGCAGGAAGCCGAACAGCAGCCAGCTCCAGTGCAGTGAAGCGAACAAGGAGGTTGACGCCTGCAGTAGAGCCACAATCAACCAGCCCGCGACCGATACGAGTACCGTCATGCTCAACAGAACGCGAAAGGCCGACGGCAACCAAGCCGCTTTCTGTGCTGAGGCACCCACCGCTCGGTGCAATGCGATCTGGCCGAGACTGAGCGAGCCGAAGATGGCGAACAGTCCGGCCCAGGTCGTGATTGTCGCGACGTGACCTCGACCCTCCGGGCCGAGATAGCGAGCGGTGATCGCCAGCGTGATGACGCCCATCAGCGCTGCATAGAGCCTGCTGCCGCTCGTCGAGACGATCCGCCGCCACGCCTCAGGCATCCGTCAGCGCCCGAATCACCGTGTCGATGTGTTCGTCTCTCAGGTGCGGACCGATCGGCAGGCTGAAGACCTGCGCGTGCAGCGCTTCGGAGCGAGGGAACTGGCCCGCAGGCAGGTTCAGTGATGCGTACGCCGGCTGCATGTGCGGCGCAACGGGGTAGTGAATCATCGTTCCGATGCCGGCAGCAGCCAATCGTCCGGCAACAGTGTCACGCTCGCGGTGCCGGACGACAAACAGGTGCCACACTGGCTGCGTACCCTCCAGTGGCTGCGGCAGCACGAGACCGGGCGCGCCGCGCAAGCCGTGGAGGTAGCGCTGCGCGATCTCACGGCGGCGCTCGTTGTCAGCGTCGAGGGCCGGCAGCTTGGTGCGCAGAAAGGCCGCCTGGAGCTCGTCGAGCCTGGAGTTGAAGCCTGTGAGTTCATGGTGGTACTTCACACGAGAGCCGTAACTGCGAAGCAGGCCCAACCGCTGCGCAAGTTCATCGTCGTCAGTCGTGACCGCGCCACCGTCACCGAGGGCGCCAAGGTTCTTGCCGGGGTAGAAGCTGAAGCCGGCCGCATCTGCGAGCGAGCCGGCACGGCGGCCGCGATAGCGTGCACCGTGGGCCTGAGCGGCGTCCTCGATCACCTTCAGGCCATGTGCCTTCGCAACCGCGTTGATCGCGTCCATGTCCGCTGGCTCGCCGTACAGGTGCACGGGCATGATCGCGCGCGTCCGCGGTGTGATCGCTTGCTGCAGCAGCGCGGGGTCGAGGTTGAAGCTACCTTCCCGCGGTTCGACTGGCACAGGCGTGGCGCCGACATGTGTGACCGCGAGCCAAGTCGCGATGAACGTGTTCGACGGCACGATGACCTCGTCGCCCGGGCCGATGCCGTAGGCACGCAAGATCAAGTGCAGCGCATCGAGACCGTTCCCTACGCCGATGCAGTGCTTGGCGCCGCAGTACGCGGCGAAGTCGGTTTCGAAGCGGGTCACCTCGCCGCCCTGAATGAAGTGCCCTGATTCGAGCACGCGATCCAGTGCGTCGTGAAAGGCTTGCCGGCTGCGAAGATTGATCGCACGCAAGTCGAGGAACGGGATCATGTTGCTTTGGACTCCTTGACCGCCTGGAGGAATTCCGCGTAGTCGCGGTAGTAGTCAGCCTCGTCGTAGCGGTTCGACGCGAGCACCATGCAGACCGAGCCGGAAGAGAAGTTGTCGAGTTCGCGCCAGACCATCGGGCAGACGTACAGGCCGGCATAGGATCGATTGAGGTGGAAGGTGCGCTTCTCTTTTCCGTCGTCCAGCAGCACGTCGAAGCTGCCCGACATCGCGATGATCAACTGCCGCAACGCCTTGTGCGCATGGCCGCCGCGTGACGAGCCGCCGGGCACGTCGTAGAGGTAGTAGACGCGCTGGATGTCGAACTCCACGTGCGACTTGCCTTCGATGAATGTCAGGTTGCCGCGCGGATCCTGGATCCGAGGCAGGGAGATCAGCTTGCAGTCTGACAGGGGCATGGTGTCTTCCCGTTGTGAACTCGGCGACCGATTCAGGAGCCCGGCTGCGCCTGGCGGCTCTTCTTGTAGCGCGCCGTGTAGAGGGCGTCTTCGGCGATGACGACCTTGGCCGGCACCTTGTACGCGGCCAGCTTGGCCCGGCAGGCCAGGCGCACACGGCTCTTGATGCTGTCCACCGCTTCCGGCTCGGCCAGCGCCACGCGGGCCACGATGATCTGGCCGAGCAGCGCGTTGGGCTCGCCGTAGACGGCAACATCGACGATGTTCGGCACGGTCATGATGATCTCCTCAATCTCTGCTGGGTAGACTTTCTGCCCGCCGACGTTGATCAGGTCGGTGACGCGGCCAAGGATGCGGAAGAACTCGCCGTCCACCTCGACCTTGTCCTGCGTATTGAACCAACCGTCGGCGTCGAAGTTCGACGGCGCGTTCAGGTAGCCGACCATCGAGTAATCGGACTTGATCCACAGGATCCCGTCGATCACCTTGGTCTCGAAGCCCTCGCCGCCAATGCGCATCCACAGCGAACCGTCCTCGCGCGACTTGGACGCGAGCACGCCGACCTCGGACAGCCCGTACGTTTGCTGCAGCACCACGCCGGGCAGCGCCTGGGCCAGGCGGTCCAGCGTCGCCTGGGGCATGACTTCGGTGCCGTAGGTGATGCGCCGCAGCGACGACAGATCGAAGCTCTGGTGTGCCTTGGCGGCCATCAGCAGGTTCAGGAACGATGGCGTCGTCGGCAGCAGCGTCACCCGGTACTGCACGATCGCCTGGCAGATGCGCGAAACGCTGCGCTCGGCCACGCTGACCACCGTGCCCAGGCTGGAGGTGATGGCCAGGATGGTGTTGAAGCCGCCGAAATGGTCGAACATCAGAAACGGGATCGCCACGACCGCGGCGCGCGGCTTGACGAACTTGCTGGCCACGCGCTCCAGGTCGTGCAGGATGCCCTTGGGTTTGCCGGTCGAGCCCGAGGAGAAGAACACCAGACCCGGGGCACCCGCCGCGACGAAGTCGCGCATCATCGGATTGTCGGTTTCGATGCGGTGGTGCCTCAGCGAAGGCGTGGTTGCACCGCCGACGAACTCGAAGATCCAGTCGCAGCCTGAGATCGTCAACGCCGTCGTCAATTCGACGACCGACTCGCGCGTCAGCGGGATGACGACATTGTCGTTTCGCGCCAGCGCCAGCACCAGGCAGAACGCCTCGGGCGTGTAGTCGCCGAGAATGACGACTCGCTCGCCGGGGGCCACGCCCTCCTGGACAAGTCGCTGCTCGAACGCAGCGACAGTCGTGCCGAGCTGCGCGTAGCTGACCTCGCGGCCCTCGTGGGCGAACGCGACCGCTTGTGGCGCGCCCGCGAAGCGCTCTAACAGCCAGTCCAGGCGCATCACTTGAGCTTCAACTGCTCGGCCACGACGAGCCTGATGAGCGGGTAGGAGGTGATGTTGGCTGCGTCCTCGTCCGGGATGCTGATGCCCAGTTCCTCCTCGAGGGCGAGTACCAGGTTCATGTGTTTGATCGAGTCCCAAGCCTCCACCGTGTCCATGCTCGTGTCCTCGCCGATCGATTCGGGCTTGATGCCCAGCACCGTGGCGATCACGTCCTTGAGAGTCGTTTCGATGTTCATTGAGATACCTTGATCCATTCTGTGGTGGGGGGCGTGAAAGCGTCGAGTCGCACGCGGTAGCATTTGACGCCGTTGTCCTGCGCGACCAGCGGCAGGCCCAAGCGCTCGTAGAAGTCGGCCACCTGGGCGTTCTTTGCGCTGGGCCGGTACTCGGCC
>JBEBHW010000565.1:0-3155 GCA_040081145.1 Burkholderiaceae bacterium | reverse complement strand
TTGTAGTAGTCCTGATGATAGTCCTCGGCTGGATAAAACGCGCCGGCCAATGCCACCTCGGTGACGATGGGCTCCTTGAACGGCTTGTTCTTTTCCAGCGCGGCTCGCGATCCGAGGGCGGTCTTCAACTGCGCGTCGTCGAGCGCGTAGATGGCGCTGCGGTACGGCGACCCGGCGTCGCAGAACTGCCGGTCTTTTGTCGTCGGGTCGATCGTGCGCCAGAAGTGTTCGACAAGCTTCGCGTAGCTCACGCGTGCCGGGTCGTAAATCACTTCAACGACTTCGGCGTGGCCGGTGCGTTTTGCCGAGACCTGTTCGTAAGTCGGGTTCGCGACGCTGCCGCCGCTGTAGCCTGAGGTCGTGGCCAGCACGCCGTCAACCTTGTCGAAATCGGATTCGACGCACCAGAAGCAGCCGCCCGCAAAGATCGCGCGCGCGGTCGTGCTGGTGGGTGGCAACGCCGGCGCGGCCGGTGCAGGCCCTGCGGCTGCGACGAGGTCGATCATGCACATCGCCAACAGCGCAGCGCTGAAGGTGTGGCGCGCACTCATGCCGCCGCCTCGAATTTCAACGCCACGCCGTTGTTGCAATAGCGCTTGCCGGTGGGCGCCGGGCCGTCGTTGAACACGTGGCCGTGGTGCCCCTCGCAACGTGCGCAGTGGTACTCGGTGCGTGGGTAGATGAGCTTGAAATCGGTGGATGTGCCCAGCGCCCCGGGATAGAACGTGAAGAAACTCGGCCAGCCGGTGCCGCTCTCGAACTTCATCTCCGAGCCGAACAGCGGCAGGTCGCAGCCCGCGCAGAGATAGCGGCCGCGGCGCTTTTCGGCGTTGAGCAGGCTCGTGCCGGCGCGCTCGGTGCCGTGTTTGCGCAGCACCTGGTATTGCTCGTTGCTCAGGCGCTTTTTCCACTCGGCGTCGGGCAGCACCAGCGGTTCGATTTTTGGCCCGCCGCCGTCGGCGGCGACGGCGTAAGTGGGCCAGCCGGCAGCAAAAAGCCATTGAAGCAGGGGGCGGCGGGTCATGGTCAATCCTCCAGAAAGTCTGATCACCAGCGTCAGTCGGGCGAGCGCAGGGAATCTTTCATTGCTGATGCGACTGCGTCAAGTCTTGGGCCAAAGCACCCACAGGCGAAGTGCCTGTTTCATGCGTCCGGCCTGGGCTTCGGCCTCGTCGCCCCAACCCCAAAAATAGTCGGCACGCACCGCGCCGACGATCGCGCTGCCGGTGTCTTGCGCCATCACGATGCGGCGCAACGGAGCGTTGGAGAGCGGTTCGGTCGTGTCGAGCCAGAGGGCAGTGCCGTACGGAATGCTTTGCGGGTCCACCGCCACCGAGCGCTGCGGCGTGAGCGGCACGGCTTGCGCTCCACGCGGCCCGAGTTGCGGATCGGGCAGCGCCTCTTCGCGGAAGAACACGACGCGTGGGTTCGCCCAGAGCAGTTCGTTGATGCGCTTCGGGTTGAGCTTCGCCCACTGGCGAATCGCCGGCCACGAGGCTTCGCCGGCGCGCAGCTCGCCTTGATCGATGAGCCAGCGGCCCACCGACTGGTACGGCAAATCGTTGTGGCCGGCGTAGGCGACACGCACCAGCTGGCGCTTGCCGTCTGCCCCGGCGAGGTTCAGGCGCCCGGAGCCTTGCACTTGAAGCAGCAGCACGTCCAGCGGGTCGGCGAGGTAGGCGAGTTCGCGCCCGCGCAGGGCGGTCTGCGCCGCTGGCAGCGTGTCGAGCTGACGGCGGCTCCAGTAGGGGGAGCGCGCGCCCAGATCGCCGGGTGGCATGTGCAGCGCGTGGCGAAAGCCATTGCGTGGTGTGCGCGAGGCTTCGACGAGGGGCTCGAAGTAGCCCGTGATGAGGCCCTCGGGCGCGCCGTCGTGCGTCTCGACTCGGTACGGCTGCAGGCGCCGCTCCAGCCAGGCGCGCGTTGCGTCGTCACTGAACGGATTGCCCGACGCCACGGCGCTTCGCGCCTGCGCGCACACGCCGGCCCAGCCGGGTGCCGGGCGCTCGCAGCCGCGCAGCAGCGCAGGCCACAGCTCGGACGGCCGGTCGCTGGACCAGCCCGGCAGCTCGGTCCATGCGCTGGCGATCCAGCGCGAGCGCGCCTGGAGAATCGTCGCACCGGGCGCGGCATTCGCCTGCCCCGGCGTTGCGGGCGCGTTGTCCTGAGGCGAAGGCGGCTTTGCTGGAATGTCCCGCGCGGAAGGCGGTGCGACAGGCGGCGCGAGCGGCGGAGTCGTACACGCGGCGAGCAACCCGAGAAGCGCCGCGCCGGTGCGCCGGCGCAACCGGGACGGGCACCGAATCGGCACAATCGACCGGATCCACGGAAGCAACCGGACAGCCAAGACAAACATGTGGGTCATTTTGCTGGAAGCCCTCGGCGCCTTGCTCGTGCTGCTGCTGATCGTCTGGTGGACGATGTTCGCCGGCCGCACGCGTGGCGAGCGGCGCCGCGGGCCTGACGAATAGGGCTCGCGCCGGCGAACGAGCAATCCGCTCGCCTCAATGCAGCGCCGAGGCCAGCGTCAAACCGAATTCGTGCACAGGCGAGTCGAACGGGTGCGCGTCTTCCGTCATGCAGAAGAATGTTCCGCGCATCGTTCCGTTGGACGTGCGCAGGCGCGTCCAGCTCGTGTACTCGAAGACCTCGCCGGGTTTGAGCACCGGCTGGTGGCCCACCACCGCCAAGCCGCGCACTTCATCGGTGTGGCCCTTGGCGTCGCTGATGATCCAGTGGCGCGCGATCAGCTGCGCCGTGACGTCGCCGGAATTTCGGATCGTCACGGTGTAGGCGAACGCGTGTTGCCCGGACTTCGGGTCCGACTGTTCGGGCAGGTGGCGCACGGCAACCGTGTTCGTGAATTCTGGCTTGGACATGGCGCGATTCTAGGAGGTGCTGCGTCATGGGTCGGAGCCTGCCATGGACACACCTGACGCCAACGCTGCCGCACGCCCAGACGGAAGGCTGCGCGGCGTCGTTTCACATGCATATGCATTTATACTGCGCCCATGGTGGATCTGGTCGATCGGTTCGCGTCGTCGGGCTTTGAATGCGTGTGCGGCAACATGCGCATGGCGGCCCGCGCCGTCACGGCAATCTACAACCGCCACCTGCGCCCGGCGGGCTTGCAGGCGACGCAGATGACGGTGCTG
>JBEBHW010000564.1:0-3156 GCA_040081145.1 Burkholderiaceae bacterium | reverse complement strand
GTGCACGAACCGGCTGGACGACATCATGCGTTTCGTCAAGGAGCTGAACGTCGGTTCGGTCAACGTCTGGGAAGTGCCGGGCTATCGCCTCGAAGTCACGCCGTTCGGCGGCATCAAGGACTCCGGCACCGGCGTCAAGGAAGGCGTGCAGGAGTGCTGCAAGGCCTTCACGAACGTGAAGACGTATTCCTTGCCATGGTGAGGTGAGGCGCTGCACGCAGCGCATCGACACTCAGCGCACGCTGAACACCACTCGCTCGTATCGCCCGTCGACATCCAGCGCGGTCAACGCGTGGTCGCCGGCGCGATCCAGCGTCAGCCGCAGGCCCGGGCTGCGCGGCTCGGTGCTGCCCACCAGGCGACCGTCGAGCAGCCAAGTCACTGCGTCGTGCGCGCCGATCGCCTGAACCCGAACGACTGCGCTGCGCTGGTCGGGCGCGGCGCGGATGATGCTGCCGTGCTCGATGCCGGTGATCCGCAGGCCTCGGCTCAGGTCCTGTTGCGTGCAGGGCGGGGCGAAGGCGATGCGCTCGGTGCTGCTCCGCCATTCGCCGGGGATCCACGGTTCGAGCAAGGTCGGCCAGCGCACATACGGCCGCGCGGCGACCGACGCGCCGGGGCCGGCCGGGCAACCGGGGCGCACGCGCAACGACGTCGCGGAGTTCACCCAAGCTGTGGTCAGCAGGCTCGCGCCGTTGACGCGATCCGGCAGCGTGGGCGGCGCGGTGCCGTCGAGCACCCAGGCGGCGCGGCGCACGTGGCAGTGCTCGGGCGGGGTCGACGCTGCGGCCAGGCCGAGCGGCCAGCAGATGTCGAGCGCTCGCACCGCGGGCGGCACGCTGCGCGGCCGCTGCGTCGTGTTGCCTAGCGCGGCGAGCAGGTCGCGCGCGAGTGGCGCCGACGTATTGGCGCCGAAGTGGCCGGGGTTCGGCGTGCCGTCGGGCCGGCCGACCCAGACGCCGACGGTGTAGCGGTCCGTCACGCCCACCGCCCAGGCGTCGCGAAAGCCGAAACTCGTTCCCGTCTTCCACGCCACGCGGCTCGTGCCTTCTCGAAAGGGTGCGTCGGGGCGGCCGCCGTTTTCCAGGATTTCGCGCACGATGAACGCCGCGCCTGGGCTCATCAGGCGCGTCTCGATGCGCGGCGCGTCGGGCGTGAGCCGCACCACGCCGGCAACGCCATCGCGCGCCAGCGCGGCGTAGGCGCCGACGAGTTCTTCGAGCGTCGTGCCGCCGCCGCCGAGGATCAGGCTCAGGTTGGGCGCGCCGCCTTCGGCAATTCGCAGCTTCACTCCGGCGTTGCGCAGTTGCGCGGCAAAGCGCGCCGGGCCGAGGCGATCGAGCAGGTCGACCGCGGGAACGTTGAGCGAGCGCTGCAGCGCGTCGCTCAGACTCACCGGCCCGCTGAACGCCGATTCGAAGTTGCCCGGCGCGTAGCCGCCGAAGTTCTGCGGCGCGTCGATGAGCAGGCTCTCGGAATGCACCAGGCCGTCGTCGAGCGCCATGGCGTAGAGGAAGGGCTTGAGTGTCGACCCCGGCGAGCGCGCCGCGCGCACCATGTCGACGTGCGGCGCGCGAGCGTTGTCGGTGAAGTCGGCGGAGCCGGCGTAGCCGCGCACCGCGAGGTCGTGATTGTCGACCACGAGTGCGGCGATCGACACATGCTCGGGCAGGCTCGCGAGGCGATCGAGCAGCACTTGTTCGAGGCGTGTCTGCACGCCGGCGTCGAGCGTGCTGCGGATCGTGGAAGGCGGGGCGGTTGCGCGCACCGACGCCGCGACCGCGGCTCCGATCGGCGCCGATGCCGCGCCCGCGCCGGTGCTGCCTCGGCCTGCGCCAAGCGCCTCCCGTCGCAGCCGTTCGGCCGCGAGCGGCGCGAGCCAGCGCGCGCGCAAGGGCGGCGCGAAGACGCGCTCGAGCTTCGCGTCGGCGACGGTCGCCGCGTCCCACACGCCGAGCCGCAGCATTCGCGCCAGCACCTTGTCGCGCGCGGCTTGCGCGGCGGCGGGGGCGCGGTCCGGGCGCAGGCGCGACGGCGTCTGCGGCAGCGCAACGAGCAGCGCTGCTTCGGCCGGGCTCAACTCGAGTGCCGGTTTGCCCAGGTAAGCGCGGCTCGCCATTTCCACGCCTTGCACCTGGCCGCCCATCGGCGCGTGGTTCAGATACAGCGTCAGGATCTCGGGCTTTGACAGGTGCGCTTCGAGTTGCAGCGCGCGCGCGATCTGGCGCAGTTTGGTCGCGACGCTGCGCTGCCCGCTGCCATCGCCGTGCGCCGCATCGAGCATGCGCGCGAGCTGCATCGTCAGCGTTGAGCCGCCCGAGACGATGCGCCCGTGCCACGCCCACTGCCACGCCGCGCGCGCCAGCGCCACAGGGTTCACTCCCGGGTGCCAGGCGAACCAGCGGTCTTCGTAGTGCAGCAACGCCTGCAGGTAGTGCGGCGACACCGCATCGGGCGTGACGGGAAAGCGCAGGCTGCCGTCGGCACCCGCCCAGCTGCGCAGCGGTGTGCCGTCCTCGGCGAGAACGACCAGCGTGCCCGGCGTGTCGCCACGCGCTGCGGCAGGCAAGGGGAATGCGCGGTCGAGGGCAAACAGCGCGGCTGCCGCCACGAGCAGCGCCAGGGCGACTGCGCGCGCGCGAACGGGCTGTGCGGCAGCCCGCGCCGCCAAGGCGCGCCAGGGCAGCGACGCCGGCAACACCGATGACGCGCGCGGGCGGCCCATGGTCACTTGCCGCGCGGGTCCAGCACTTCGATGTCGGCTTCGGCCTTGCCGACGCCGCGCACGTCGGGGCGGTACATGTCTTCCGCGAACGGCGCCGGCACGACGAACCTGCCTGGCGTGACGACGCGAACGACGTAGAACACGTCGAGCGTGCGTCCGTCGAGGTCGGCGGCGGCGACGAAGCGGTCATCGCGGTATTCGCGGTGCTTGATTCGCGCGTCGTTCATCGCGCCGGCGATGTTGACCCCCTCGACCTTGAACTCGCTCAGGTGTGCGCCCTGCGCGAGATTCACGTTCTCCACCTCGAGGCCGGCCGGAATGCGGTCGACGATCAGGCCGTCCTTGATGCGCTGCCGGGCATTCACGCGCAGGCGCACGATCAGCATCTCGCCGGTCTTCAAGCGCCGTTCGGCCATCGGGTGGCTGTCGGT
>JBEBHW010000563.1:0-3156 GCA_040081145.1 Burkholderiaceae bacterium | reverse complement strand
CGCTTGACATGCATCAAGCGCCCAATCCGTGTGTTTTTCACGTTCCAGAACGATGGCGCGCGCACGCATGAAGACGACGGCAAATGCATACGCCCAGAACGCCAGCGTCATCAACAGCATCGCCGTGAGCATCGTGCTCGCCATCTTCGGCGCCGCGGTGGCGCTGATCGTCGCGCCCTGGTGCAAAGTGTTCCACCAGCGCACCGAGAAATAGATGATGGGCACGTTGACGGCGCCGATCAGGGCAAGCAGCGCGCCGGCGTGATCGGCGCGGCGCACGTCGTCGATCGCTTCGACGAGGGCGATGAAGCCAAGGTAGAGGAACAGCAGAATCAATTCCGACGTGAGGCGCGCGTCCCAGACCCACCACGTGCCCCAGGTCGGCTTGCCCCAGAACGACCCGGTCCACAGCGCCAGGAACGTGAACATTGCGCCGGTGGGGGCGATCGCACGCGCCATCATCGACGCGAGGCGCGCCTTGAACGCCCAGCCGATCGCCGCCCAGCCTGCCATCACGAGGTAGAGCAGCATCGACATCCACGCTGCAGGCACGTGGATGAAGATGATGCGGTAGGCGTCGCCCTGCGTCGCATCGGTGGGCGCGACGAAGAAGCCGATGTAGAGCCCGGCCCCGGTCAGGGCGATCGTCAGGCCCCACAGCCACGGAATCAGCGCGCCGGCCAACGCGTAGAAGCGCGACGGTGCGGCAAAAGTGAAGAATCGAATCGAAGCTGTCATGGGAGTCTGCCGCCCCGGTACACGCCGGGACCCGTTGATTGGATCACGCTGTGGATATCCGTAGTGCCGCCGCGGCGGCGATCGGCCCGCCGAGGATCGTAAGCAGGAGCAACGCGCCGAGCAAGGACAGGTGGCCGCGCGCCGACAGGCCCGCGTCCACCGCGGCCACCGCGCCAGCGCCGAAAATCAACGCCGGAATGCACAGCGGCAGGACCAGCAGCAACAGCAGGACACCGGCGCTGCGCAGGCCCAGCGTCAGCGCCGCGCCCACACTGCCCAGCAGGCTGAGAATCGGCGTGCCGAGCAACAAGCTGACAAACAGCGTCACGATCGCCTCGCCGCTCATGTCAAAGAGCAGGCCGAGCAGGGGCGACGCGACGATCAGCGGCACCCCCGTCAGCAACCAATGGGCGAACGCCTTGGCCGCAGCAATCAGCATCCCCGAGTGGCTGGACAGCAGCATCTGCTCAAGCGAGCCGTCGGCGTAGTCGCCTGAATAGAGGCTGCCCAGCGACAACATCGTGGCCAGCAGCGCGCAGACCCAGACGATTCCCGGGCCGATCTGGCGCAGCACCTGCGTCTCGGGCCCCACGCCGAGCGGGAACAGGCTTGCCGCGACGAGGAAGAATACGACGGGCAGGAGCGCGTCGATACGGCGCCGTGCCGCCAGGCGCAGGTCGCGGCGCACGATCGCGCCAAAGCCGCCCTCGCGGCTCACGACGCGCGGTCCAGATCGAAGAGCCGCGGCGCGACACCCGTCAGGCTCAGCGCCTGGTGGCTCGTCAGCACGACGCTGCCGCCGCGCGCCACGTGCTCCTCGAGCAATCGATTGACGATCTGGATGCCGTCGACGTCGAGCGCGTCATAGGGTTCGTCGAGAACCCACAGACCGGCCGCGTCTTCCAGCGCGAGGCGCGCCAGCGCGACGCGACGGCGCTGCCCTTGCGACAGGGTTCGCACCGGGGCGCGTTCACGCCGCGTCATCGCCAGGCGCGCCAGGGCGCCGGACACCCTGGCGGGCGCAGCGTCACGCCCGTGCAGGGCGGCGAGGAATTGCAGCGATTCGAAGGCAGACAAGTCGTCTTTCAAGGCATTCGCGTGCGCAATGTAGACGCGCCGCGCCGCAAACTCCGGCGCGTCGGCGAGCGCAACATCGCCCCACGTCACGCGGCCCGCGTCGGGTTGCGCCAAGCCCGCCAGCAGGCGCAGCAGGCTGGTCTTGCCGCGGCCATTGTGGCCGCGCAGCCAGATCAGCTGCGCCGCCGCCAATTCGAGGCCCAGGTCGGCGAACAACGCGTGTTCGCCGCGTCGGTAGGCCAGGCCCTCGGCGCGCAGGGTCGGCAGGGTCATGTCAGTGGCGCCCGGCCGCCCGAAGCCGCTGACCGCGCCCAGGGCCACGAAGGGGCCCCATCGTGGCCCTGGGGGCAGGAGCGAAGCGACGTGAGGGCTGTTTCATCCTAGAACTCGTAGCGCAGGCCGAGGAAGTAGAACACGCGGCTCGAAGTCTGCTTCGTCGTTGTGGCCGGAGCCGGCGGCACCGCGGCGACGAGCGCTTCCGTGGTCGAGTGCTCATACGCCAAATCGGATTCCAGCGACACCGCGGGGACCGGGCGCAAGGTGAGCCGCAAGCCCGGCGACCAGCGCTGGCTGCGTGTGCCGTTCGTGTCGCTTTGGCTGAAGTAGCGAATCGACGGCTCGACCTGCCAGAGCGCATCGATCGCCGACAAGTTGTTGTACGCGACCTGGCGCGCCTGCATCGTTGGCCCGGTCAGGTAGGTGAAGCTCAATACATGCGAATCGCGCGTCGAGTACAGATTGCTGCCGATGAACTGGGTGCTCGCACTCCACTGTTTGCCCGTGCTCGGGCTGCCCGCGAAGCCGATGTCGGGGACCGGCAGCACCGGGCCGATGTGCGTCAAGCGCACGTCGGCTCCCCATTGCCATTGTTTGGCGATCGGCGTCGTCAGCCCCAACATGGCTTGCTGCTGGTAGGCGGTGACCAACTTGCTTCGTTCGCGCAACTGTTCGAGAGTGGACAGCGCCAGCAAGTCCGAAACGCGCGTCGGCGTGCCCACCAGCAGCGGCACGCCGGTGCCCTGGAAGAACAGCAAATTGCCCAATGTGAGGATAGACACGGCGCGCTTGTCATACAGCGTGTTGATCACAGTGTTGTCGGCGAACTGCCAGGTGCCCTGAAACGCTGCGATGTTCAAGGCCTTGAACAGCACGTCGTAGTCGAGTTGCGCGGAGGCCGAGATGCCACCGCTGAAAAAACGCATCTCGGCGCCGACACCGCGCCGGTCGACGACACCGTCGATGACCTGCTGCATCAGGTAGGCGCTGCCGCTGAGCTGATCCGTCAGCGCTTCGGCGTCGATCGACGCGCCGTAAAAGGTGCGCTTGGCGTCGAGCAGTTTT
>JBEBHW010000562.1:0-3163 GCA_040081145.1 Burkholderiaceae bacterium | reverse complement strand
GCGCGCGCCACCGCGCCGCCGGGGTCGACGCTGCGAAGCGGCGCGGTGTCGATCCCGCCCACGCCTTCGCAAAACCACCAGGGCACGCCGTTCATCGCTGGCACCACCAGCGTGTGGGGGCCGAGCAGCGGCGCGATGCCCTGCGCCACCGCGCCGAGCGCCGGGCCCTTGACGGCGACGATGATCACGTCTTGCACGCCGAGTTCGCGCGCATCCTCGGTGGCGCGGGCCTTGGCGTGCAGCAGCGTGTCGCCGCTCTTCACGCGCCAGCCGTGCTCGCGCAGTGCGGCGAGCGTCGCGCCGCGCGCGATGGCGCTGACCTCGGCGCGCTGCGCCGCCGCCAGGCGCGTGCCGATGAAGCCGCCGATCGCCCCGGCGCCGATAATGCAGACTCGCATGCCTACGTTCCTTTGTCCTTCGCGCGTGAAGCGTTGCGCCACCTCGCAGTCGAGCATGATAAGGACGCTCGCCAGCGCTTGCGGCCGCCGCGCGCGCAGCCCATCGCGTGGCCAGCGCTGACATGCCCGCGGAGCGCCGTGTCGGCGCGGTGGCGGCGCTCGGCGCGGCGCAGACGCTTGCCTGGGCGTCGAGCTACTACCTGCCGGCGATGCTCGCGGCGCCGATGGCGAAGGACATCGGCGTGTCCACACCGACCGTCTTCGCTGCTTTTTCAGCGGCGCTGATCGTCTCCGCGGCGGTCGGGCCGTACGCCGGGCGCAGCATCGACCGCTGGGGCGGCCGCCCGGTGCTTGCCGCAACCAACCTCGTCTTCGCCGCCGGCCTCGTCGCGCTGGCGCAGGCGCACGATCTGATCGGCATGTTCGCCGCCTGGCTGATCCTCGGTATCGGCATGGGCAGCGGGCTCTACGAAGGCGCGTTCGCTGCGCTGGTTCGCTTGTACGGCCGCGACTCGCGCAACGTGATCACCGGCATCACGCTGATCGCCGGGTTTGCGAGCACCGTCGGTTGGCCGCTGTCGACGTTTCTGGAGAGTCAGTTCGGCTGGCGCAGCACGTGTTACGCGTGGGCGGCGCTGCACCTTGTGCTGGGCCTGCCGCTGAACCTGTCGCTTCCCAGCGCCCCGGCGGCGCCTGAGGCCGCGCTCCCAGCACAGCCTGCACTGCCTGACACATCGGCGCTCGACGATGACGCACACCTGCGCCGCAGCGCCGTGCTCCTGGCCTGCGCCTTCGCTGCAGTGTGGTTCGTCAGCACCGCGATGGCAGCGCACCTCCCCGGGCTGCTGCTCGCCAGCGGCGCCACGCTGGCCACGGCGGTGGGAGTCTCCGCGCTCGTAGGCCCGGCGCAGGTGGCGGGGCGCCTGCTCGAATTCGGCGTGCTGCGGCGCATCCACCCCATGCTCTCGGCCCGGCTCGCGGCGTTGATGCACCCCGTGGGCGCGGCTGCGCTCGTGCTCAGCGGCGCGCCGGCCGCCGCCGTCTTCGCTGTGCTGCACGGCGCGGGCAACGGCATCCTCACGATCGCCAAGGGCACCCTGCCGCTCGTGCTGTTCGGCCCGCAGGGTTACGGGCACCGCCAGGGGCTGCTGATGGTGCCGGCGCGCTTTGCGCAGGCGTGCGCGCCGTGGTTGTTCGGCATCGCCCTCGAGCGCTGGGGCGCTGGTGCCATGTGGCTCTCCGCGGCGCTGGGCCTGGGCGCATTCGTTGCGCTGCTGGCACTGCCCAAGCCGGCCGAGCGCGCGGGCGCAATCCGTTGACGCAGGTCCGGCGCAACTGCGACGCTCGCGCGCAGCCCACCCAAGATGCAGACACGAGCGAATCAAAAACCATGCGTACACTGGGAATGACGAGGAGGAGAAGAAGTGCTTGCACCCGTCGACCCGACCGCCGACCCCACGGCCAACCCAGCCATAGACATGCGCGACCCCGCGTTTCGCATCGACCCGCACCCGCTGCTGCGCGAGTTGCGCGAGCGTGGCCCGGTGGCGCGCGACGTGCTGGGCATCTGGCTGATCTTCGGCCATGGCCACACGAGTGCCGCCCTGCGCAGCCCGCGCCTGAGCCGCGAGCCGTGGCGCATGCCGCTCTACTCCCAGATGCGCCCGTTCATTGCCGATTCCACGTTGGAGCGCACCACGGAGCAATGGATGCTCTTCAACGACCCGCCCAAACACTCGCGTCTGCGCCGGCTCGTGAACGGCGCATTCAAGCCCCCCGTGATCGAAGCGCTGCGCGAACGCATTGCCGCGGTGACCGACGAACTGCTCGACGCGCTGCCGCCGAGCGCCGAATTCGACCTCATGTCAAGCGTGGCGCAAGCGCTGCCGGTGCGCGTGATCTGCGACGTGCTGGGCCTGCCGCCGCAAGACTTTGCGCAGACCAAGGCGTGGTCGGACGCGCTCGCGTGGATCGTCGAGCCGGTGGTGCGCAAGGAACAGCGCATCGCCGCCAGCCAGGCGGCGCAGGGCATGGTGGCTTACCTGCAAAACCACATCGCCCAACGCCGCGCCGCGGCGCCGCGTGACGACCTGCTGGGCCTGCTCGTCGCAGCGCACGACGCAGACGCTGCTGCTTTCAGCGAAGACGAACTGCTGGGCAACCTGATTCTGCTGTTCATCGCCGGCCACGAAACCACGACGAATCTCATCGGCAACGGCATGCTCACCTTGTTGCGCCACCCGCAGGAGCTGGCCCGCCTACGTGCCCACCCCGAGCTGATGCACAGCGCGGTCGACGAAATGCTGCGCTTCGAAGGTTCGGTCACCACCGTCGGGCGCCACACTGTCGAGCCCTACGCCGTGGGCGATTGCGTCATCCCGGCGCACGAGACGATGTTCTTCATGGTCGGTGCGGCGAATCGCGACCCGGCGGCGTTCGACAACCCCGAGCGCTTTGACATCGCGCGCTCGCCCAATCCGCACATGAGCTTCGGCGCGGGAATCCACTATTGCCTGGGCGCGCCGCTGGCGCGGCTCGAAGCCGAGATCGTGTTCACCAAGTTGCTGCAACGCTATGCATCGCTGTCGCTCGTCGACACCACGCCGGCGTGGCGCCCGCTGATCAACTTGCGCGGCCTCGAACGCTTGCCGCTGAGTCCTGCACCCGTACGCTGAGGAGACCGATATGAAATGGGAAGGAAATCGCCAGAGCGACAACGTGGAAGACGCGCGCCAGGGCGGCGGCGGGGGCGGCGGCATGCGCCT
>JBEBHW010000561.1:0-3169 GCA_040081145.1 Burkholderiaceae bacterium | reverse complement strand
TCGACGGCCCGCCCTACCTCGACACCGATGAAATCCGCCTGATCGAGGACTGGGTCGCGCAGGGCGCGCGCGATGTGCAAGGTGTGCGCGCGCCGGTCCCGGTGGGCGCGACGCTGCGCCTGCACGGCACGCTCGCGTCGCGCTGGCGGCTCGACGATCTGGAGCTTGGCGTGGGCGCAGGCACCCGCATCGACAAGCAGCCCGGGCCGGGAGACTACGTCGAGGTGCGCGGCCGGCTCGACGATTCCGGGCGCGTCAGCGTCGACCGTCTGCGGCGGCGCTGAGCCGCCCGTCCCTGCCCTGGGTGCGCCGAAGCGGCGACTCGCCGGGTCAGTGCTTGTGTTCGCTGGTGTTGACTGCCTTCACCGGCATACTCACGGCGAGGGTTTCGCGCTTGCCGTCCTTGCCTTCGATGACCAGCGTGAGCGCGATGCTGTCGCCCGGCTTGGCCTGCTGCTTCAAGTCCATCAGCATGATGTGGTAGCCACCGGGCTTCAGTTCCACCATCTTGCCCGCAGGCAGCTCGACGCCGGCCACGGCGTTCATCTTCATCATGTCGCCTTGCATGCTCATTTGATGGATTTCCACCACGCCCGCTGCCGGCGAGGCGGCCGAGACCAGCTTGCCGCCCTGCGCCGACGTGATGTGCATGAAAGCGCCGGTGGCCTTCTGCTGGGCCACCGTGCCGCGCACCCAGGCGTCCTTCACGACGGTCTGCGCGCTGACCAGCTGCGCTGCAAGGGACAGACCGATCAGGACTAGGAGACGATTGACTGGGTTCATTGGAATTCCTGTGAGTGCGAATTGGCCACGAGCGCCATCCACGAAGCGACTTTGCGCCCGAGGCGACGCGCCGCGACGTGGGGGAATTCTAGGGCCGTGCCCTCTGCCAACGCGGCTCACTGAGCGCGTTCGACCCCGCATCCGGGTGGGGTGCGGCGCCATCGCAGTGCCGTGTGCCCGGCTCAGCACGAGTGCGCGCGCGGCCGACAATGCCGGCCTCGGTACATTCAGGGGTCAGAACCCAGAGGCCTCCCGACCTTCTGGAAGCAAGACGGGGAACCCACCATGATCGTCGTGAGCGGCGAGGCCCTGATGGACGTATTCGCGGCCGGCGACACGGCCAGCGGCGTGACGCTCGACGCGCGCATCGGCGGCTCGCCGCTGAATGTGGCGATCGGCCTGGCGCGTCTCGCCCAGCCGGTCGGATTTTTCGGGGCGCTGTCCACCGGTTTCCTCGGCGAGCGCCTGCTCGCGGCGCTGCGCAGCGAGGGCGTGAACACGGCGTGCACGGCGCGGCTTGACGCACCCACGACGCTCGGCCTGGTCGGGCTGGATCCGCGCGGCGTGCCGAGCTACGCCTTTTACGGCGCGGGTGCGGCGGACCGGCTGCTGCCGCTGTCCGCTCTTGCCAAGGTCCCGCCCGCGATGGCGTATCACTTCGGCAGCTACGCGATGGTCGTCGAGCCGGTCGCCGCGACGCAGCGCGCGTTGGTCGAGCGCGAGTCCACGCGCAGCGTGATTGCCTACGACCCGAACGTCCGGCCGAATGTCGAACCCGACCTGGCGCGCTGGCGCGAAACGCTCGCGTGGATGTTGTCGCGCACGCACCTGCTGAAGGTCAGCGACGAAGACCTGAGCCTGCTCTTCCCCGGCGCCGATGTCGGGCAGCTCGCTGGCGCCTGGCTCGCGCAAGGCGTGTCGCTCGTGGTCGTGACGCACGGCGCCGCAGGCGCGTCGGCGTGGACCGCGAAGCACCACGTGACTGCAGCGCGAGTGCCGGTGAATGTGGTGGACACCGTAGGTGCTGGCGACACCTTCCAGGCAGCCCTGCTCACCGCGTTGGCCGAACGCGGATTGCTGAGTTGCGACGCGCTGCGTTGCCTGGGTCGCTGTGCACTCCGCGAGGTTCTGCGCTTTGCCACGCAGGCCGCAGCGATCACGTGTTCGCGGCGTGGCGCCGACTTGCCGAGGCGCGCTGAGCTGCCACGATCTGCCGGCTCCTGAGTCGCACTGGCACCGGTGCCGCATGGCGCGCAGGGGTCAAGCGCGGGCCTGCCTCATCGCAGTTCGCATTCGGTTGTATGGGAATGGCGGGCTGACTTCGGCCATTGGACCGCTATTCATAACGGCCAGGAGCCGGCATCGACGAACGACCGCTTGCCTGCGCCGCGTGCCGACGAGCGACGGGGAACATCCGGCCGATCTCGCCGGTGCGCGCAAATGGCGTAGGCAGGAGAAATCAGTCAGGCCCGGCAGCGGGAGGCCTCGCAATGAAGCCTACGCAGCGGCCTTCAGCATGAAGTCAACGTGCACGCCTGTGTACGGAAACTCGATTCGGCCCTCATCATCCTTGCGCAGAACACCGGCCCGAAGCAGCAAGTGCACATCCGAGTGCACCGCGCGGACGTCGCGGCCAACGCGCCGCGCGGCCTCTCGCAACGTCACCGGCCCGGCGCCGGTCAGTGTCTGCACGAGCGCCATGCGGTTGGGTGCGAGCACCCTCCAAAGCAACTCGAACGACTCGAACGAGATCCGCTGTTCCTGCCGCTTGCCCGAGAACGCAGCCTTCACGCGCTGCTTGAAGGATTCGGTCGAATCGACCGTGATCGTCACAGAACCCATCTCATTCCCCTTTCCATCTGGCGACGTCGGCCAGGAAGTCGTCGAGCAGTTGGTCGACGGAAATGAACACGTAGGTAGTCTCCTTACCGCCCATGTGCCTGTGGTCGCCTTTGCCGGACTCGTTGTCGTAGCGCAGCACGCACTCGCCCTCGACGACGGAGGCGGAGGCGAGCCGGTACTTGAAGCTGTGGGTCGAGCCGCTCAGCGGCTCCGGCAACCCCCAGACGATCACTTCGATAAAGCCGACCTCCAACACGCGGCGTTCACGCATTAGGAGCTCAGCTTCCATGTTGCTCATCTTAGCAACACCGGCGGGCTGTTGTCAATGTCAGCAACAAGGCGCGCCGGGCCAGCCTGCTAAACGCTATCGCCCGCATGAGTTTCGGCTCAGACTTGCCGGCGCCCGGGCGCCGACCTCCGCCAACGCTCAATGTCCGCTTCGGGACCTGCAATCCGGCGGGTTGGATTTCCTCTCTGGGTCGAAAGCGAACACTCTCAACTCGTCGGTCTTATGCGAATTCAGTCCGCACCGTAGCCCTGGATT
>JBEBHW010000560.1:0-3177 GCA_040081145.1 Burkholderiaceae bacterium | reverse complement strand
ATGAGCCGGTCGATCATCATCTCGAGCGCACGCTCGGCCGCGCCGATGGAGCGCATGCAGTGGTGGATGCGCCCGGGCCCGAGGCGCCCTTGCGCAATCTCGAAGCCGCGGCCTTCGCCCAGCAGAATGTTCGCCGCGGGAATGCGTACGTTTTCCAGCAGGACTTCCATGTGGCCGTGCGGCGCGTCGTCGTAGCCGAAAACGCCGAGCGGGCGCAGCACGGTGACCCCTAGAGCGTCGCGCGGGATCAGCACCATGCTTTGCTGGCTGTGGCGCGGCGCTTGCGGATCGGTCTTGCCCATCACGATGAAGATCTTGCAGCGTGGGCTGCCGGCGCCCGAGCTGAACCATTTGCGGCCGTTGACGACGTAGTGATCGCCGTCGCGCACGATGCTGCACTGGATGTTCGTCGCATCGCTTGAGGCGACCGCCGGCTCCGTCATGAGGAACGCCGAGCGGATTTCTCCGCCCAGCAGCGGCTCGAGCCACTGCGACTTTTGCGCACCAGTGCCGTAGCGTTCGAAGGTTTCCATGTTGCCGGTGTCGGGTGCCGAGCAATTGAAGACTTCGCTCGACCATGTCACGCGGCCCATCACTTCGCAGAGCGGCGCGTAGTCGAGATTCGAGATGCCGCCGTTGCCCTTGTAGGCGTGCGGCAGGAACATGTTCCACAAGCCCGCAGCGCGTGCCTTGACCTTGAGTTCGTCGATCAGCTTCACCGGCTGCCACGGGTTGCCCTCGCGCCGAAAGGCGTCCATCTCTTCGTGATAGCGCGCTTCGTTCGAATAGATGTGCGCGGCGAAGAAGGCGTTCAGGCGTTGCAGCAGGTCGGTCGTCTTGGGCGAATATTCGGTGAGCATCGGGGTTCCTGGGTGAGTGGGGTGGGGTCATTCGCGCGCGCGGATCGACAGGCTTTGCGTGGCCATGCCGATCAATCCTTCGGTGTCGAACAGGTTTGACGCGGTCAGGCCGCAGCCGTCCGGGCCGAGGTGGGTGCGGGCGTCGACGCAGACCCACGGCCCGCGCGGCCGGCGCAACAAGTTGATCGTCAGGTCTGAATTCACGAAGACGTACTTCTTGAAATCGAGCACCGCGCTGATGCCGTTGCTCGAATCCGCGGCGACTGCGATGCGCTGATAAACACTCGGCGTTTCGCACTCCAGCAACGGGTGGCGCAGGCGGAACCAGACGGCGCACGGGCCGTTGAACATCTTGCCGCTCGCGACACGCGTCTCGACGAGATCGGCGTAGCCCACGTGGGCGCCGGCGAAGGGGAACGCGCCCTCGGGCGATTCATCCGGCGCGGGAGGCCGCTTCGGCGGCGCGTGGCCGGGCGGATCGCGCGGCAGGGCTGCGGGCATGGCGGTTTCAACCTCGCGCTGGGCAAGCGCGGTGAAGCGCGCGACGCACTTGCTGCCGGCGAGCAACTGCGCCGAATAGTGCCCGGCGTTGCGCCCCGCATAGTCGGTGGCGACCTCGATGACGACGTCGCCGATCGGAACCGGGCGCAACAAGTTCGCGGTGAGCCGCGAAATGTGCGTCAAGCCGTGCTCTGCCGCGGCGGCTTCAAAGGCCCGGCACACCAGCGCGATCGGCGGGCCGGCGTGCTGGTGCTCGGGGTGCCACGGGCCGCGCGTCAGCGCGCTCGCCCGGTAGAGCTGCGGCCCGAGTGCGGCGAAGGCGCCAGGGGGAATCGACTTGGTCATTGCAGTGTTGCGGTAGGAAGGCATGCGCCGGTCACAGTCTAAGGCGCGTTGCCGATTGGCCCTCCCCACACCCATGGACAAGCGCTATCGTGCGGGTTGGCAACGCAATCCTCCTGCACCATGCCCAAACTTCTGCGCTACACCCTTCTTTCGGTGCGTGACTTGGCGGTCACGGTCGGGCCGTTCCTGATCATCGCCGTCGCGCTGCTCGGCGGAGCGTATGGGGTGCTCGACCCGACACCGCCAAAACGCGTCGTCCTCGCCACCGGCCAGGACCAGGGCGCGTATGCCGAATTCGGCAAACGCTACGCGGCCTTTTTGAAACTGCACGGGATTCGCGTCGAGCTGCGCGGCACCCAGGGTGCAGCGGAGAACCTCGCGCTGCTGCGCGACGATGCGTCCACCGTGGACCTGGCGTTCGTGCAAGGCGGCGCCGACGTCGAGCGCGACGTCGACGACGTTGCGAATGAAGGTCTGGTGGCGCTGGGCAGCCTGTTTCACGAGCCGGTGTGGTTGTTTTATCGCGAAGACTCGGCGCAGCGACTGCTGAAAAGCGCCACGCTGAGCTCACTCGCGCAACTGCCCGACTGGAAGCTCAACATCGGCCCACCCGGCAGCGGCACGCCGCTGCTGATGAAGCGGCTGCTGGAGGCGAACGGCATCGAGCGCAAGACGCTCACCCTGCTCGAGCAGCCGCAAACCCCCGCCGTGGTGAGCCTGCTCTCGGGAGAGATCGACGCGCTTGTGTTCGCTTCGGCGCCGGAATCGCTGATGGTGCAAATGTTGCTCCGCACTCCGGGCGTGAAACTCTTCGACTTTGCCCAGTCCGAAGCGTACTCGCGGCGCTTTGCCTTCATGAGCCCGGTGGTCCTGCCCCGCGGCATCGTCGACCTCGCGCGCGACCTGCCCGGCACCGACGTGCGCCTCGTCGCGCCCACCGCGACGCTCGTCGCCAAGGAGGGCACGCACCCGGCGCTCGTGCAGCTCTTCGTGCAGGCGGCGCAGCACATTCACGGCGACGCCGGCTGGTTCCACCGCAAGGGCGAATTCCCTAGCGCGGCGCACACCGAAATGCCGCTCGCCAAAGAGGCTGAGCGCTTCTACAAGAGTGGCGTGCCGCTGCTGCAACGCTATCTGCCGTTCTGGCTGGCGAACCTGATCGACCGCATGTGGGTCGTGCTCGCGTCGATCATCGTGATCCTGCTGCCGTTGTCGCGAATTGTTCCGCCGCTCTACCAATTCCGCATCCGCTCGCGAATCTTTCGCTGGTACGCGCAGTTGCGCGGCGTGGAGAGTTCATTCGGCGAGCGTTCCAACGACGAACTGTTGAGCGAATTGGCCGACATCGAACAGCGCGTCGAGCGCGTCGCCGTGCCGCTGAGTTACGCCGACGAGCTGTATTCGCTGCGCAGCCACATCCAGATGGTGCGCGCCAACTTGCTCGCGCTGCCGGTTGCGCCAGCCGTTGCGA
>JBEBHW010000559.1:0-3178 GCA_040081145.1 Burkholderiaceae bacterium | reverse complement strand
ACTCTCGTGGATGGAGATCGTCGGGAAGTCCATCGGCAGGCCGCCCGCGAGCATCACGCCGCGCTTCACCGCTTCCATCAACTGCGGCATGTTGCCGTGGCACGGGTTGTAGGCGCTGCCGGTGTTGGTGATGCCGATGACGGGTTTGTCGAGCGCCGTGTCGGTGTAGCCCGCGCCCTTGATGAAGGCCTTGCGCAAGAACAGCGAAAAACCTTTGTCGCCGTAGTTCGTCAGGCCTTTGGACATGCCTGTGGCGGTGTCAATTGCAGGCGTGGCCGGGGCTTCGGGCGGAGTGGGGCTGGTGGACATTCTGGGTCTCGGTGAAAAGAGGGGGGCGCGGCGAACTTGGCAGCGATGAGGCGTCGTCAATCGATGCGTTCGAGGTCGCCGTCAAATTCCAGCGGGCAGAAAAACCCGCCGTGAAAGCGCGCCGCAATCGGGTTCTCGACGATTCCCTTGGCGAGAATCGCCGGCGCAAACGTCTCCGAATCGTCCTGCGGGCGGTAGCCGAGGAAGTCGACATCCGCGTTGCTCCAGCGGCTGCGCTTGTTGTTCGACACGCCGTAGGCGACGAGGTAGTGGTAGTCGGGGTGGTCGATGCAGCGTTGCACGAGCTGCGCCATGTCGCGGTGGCTGATCCAGGTGAGCAACTGGCGCGACTCGCTCGGCTCGTCGGGCTCGCGAAACGTGCCGATGCGCAGGCATCCGACCGACAGGCCGTGTTTGTCGGCGTAGAGGCGGCCGAGCGCCTCGCCGAACACCTTGGACGCGCCGTAGCGCGTGTCGGGGCGCGGCACGACGCTGCTGTCGATGATGGTCTCGCGGCGGTGAAAGCCGATCGCGTGGTTCGAGCTCGCGAAGATGAAGCGCTTCACGCCTTGCCGGTAAGCCGCCTCGTAGGCGTTGTAGCAACCGTCGATGTTCAGGTCGCGCACGGTCTCCCACGGGCCTTCGACGGGAATGCCTGCGAGGTGCACGACGCAGTCGATGTCTTTCATCGCGACCTCCAGCTGCGCCATGTCGCGAATGTCGGTGCGCAGAATCGTCTCGCCCGCCTGCGCCGGGGCTTGCGGCGCGATGTCGGCGAGGCGCAATTCTTCGTAGACACCCTTGAACGCGCTGCGCAGGCAGCGGCCGATTTGCCCTGCGGCGCCGGTGATCAGGACTCGTTTCATGCACTGGCTCCATTCAGTAAAGATGCTTCACTTGCAGCATGACGGTGCACGTCGACGTCACGGAACAGTTGGGCTCGGAAATGTGCAGGCCAGCGACGCCGCATCGGGCATCGCGTAGCGCAGCGCCTGCAACTCGGCAGTCAGTTGCGTTTTTTGGGCAGCGTCGAGTTCGACGAGCGGCGGGCGCAGCGTCGCCCAGCCCGCGTCGCCCGATTGCCAGGCGATCGCGGCTTTCATCGCGGCGATCATCGGCAGCTTCTGGAATGCGCCGCGGGTTGCGTTCAACGCCGCCTGGCGCGCATCGGCATCCGCGTCTTGCCAGTGCTTGAACAATTCGACGATGGGCCCGGGATTCACGTTGCCCGTGGCCGTGATGCAGCCCGCGCCGCCGCCGCGCAGCGTGGCGAGCAGGAAGGCTTCCGAGCCGGCGAAGACGTTGAAGCCCTCGGGTTGGAATTCGGTGAGCATGGCTTGCGTATTGGTCCAGTCGCCTGAGCTGTCCTTCACGCCGGCAATCGCCGTCGGGTAGGCCTTCAGCAGGCGCTCAATCAACTTCAGGCTGAGGGGCACTTGCGACACCGGAGGGATGTGGTACAGGTAGATGCGCAAGCGCGAGTCCGCGACGCCGTCGATCACGCTGGCGAAGCTGCGAAACAGGCCTTCGTCGCTGACGCCCTTGTAGTAGAACGGCGGCAGCATCAGCACGCCGGCGCAGCCTGCGCGGACGGCGTGGCGCGTGAGTTCAATCGTGTCGGGCAGCGCGCACGCGCCGGTGCCGGGCATGAGGCGCGCCGGCGGTACGTCTGCGGCGAGCAAGGCGTCGAGCAGGCCGCGCTTCTCACTCACGCTCAGCGAATTCGCTTCCGAGTTGGTGCCGAACACCGCCAGCCCCACGCCTTGGCGCAGCAACCAGGTGCAATGTTTGGCGAAGCGCTCGCGTGAGGGCGTCAGGTCGGCGTTGAACGGCGTCAGCACCGGCGAGAAAACGCCGCGCGGTTTGACGGCAGGGGTGGGTGATTTGTTCATGATCAGGTGGCGGAGCTGCGAAATAGGCGGGAAACCGCGAGGGCAAGGGAAGGAGCCGCGCGAGGGGGTGTCCGATTCGGGGCCGGACATTATTGAGCCGATCCGAGAAAGGAAGGCTGCCCAGAGCGACATCACAGCTGGTGTGCGCGTCGCCATTTGAACAGCAACCCGGCAACCCAAGCGCAATCGGGCGTCAGATCTTGCGTGCGTGGCCCATCCAGTAGGGATCCCGCAGCACGTTCTTGCGCACCTTGCCCACCGCCGTCACCGGCAAGGGCTCGGCGCGGAACTCGACGCTGCGCGGGCACTTGTAGCCGCCGATCAAGGTGCGGCAATGGGCGATCAATTCTTCGGCGCTGGTGGCGGCGCCGTCTTTCAGCACCACCACCGCGTGCACGCTCTCGCCCCACTGCTCGCTCGGGATCCCGATCACCGCGGCCTCGCGCACCGCCGGGTGCGTGAACAGCGCGCGCTCGACTTCGATCGAGTAGACGTTTTCGCCACCGGTGACGATCATGTCCTTGATGCGATCGGCGACGAACAGATAGCCGTCTTCGTCGAGCGTGCCGGCGTCGCCGGTGTGCATCCAGCCGTCTTTGAGCACGGCCGCAGTGGCCTGCGGGTTGTTCAGGTAGCCGAGCATGAGCATGTTGCTGCGCACAACGATCTCGCCGAGTTCGCCCGTCGCCGCGGGCGTGCCGTCAGGCCGCACGACGAGCACTTCATTGCCGAGCGCCGCCTGCCCTGCGGAGCGCAGCCGCGACGCCTTCGGCCCTGCGGTGATGTGGTCGCGCCAGCGCAGCATCGTCGCAAAGCCGCCGGTCTCCGTCATGCCGAACACCTGGTAGAAGTGCAGCTGCGGCAGCTTCTTCATCGCCAGCGCGATCAGCGCTTCGGGCATCGGCGAGCCGCCGTAGACGCAGGTCTTCAGGCTCGACAGGTCGTAGCGCTCGAACTCCGGGTGGTTGATGAGCATG
>JBEBHW010000025.1:0-13582 GCA_040081145.1 Burkholderiaceae bacterium | reverse complement strand
GGGCGGTTCAGATCCAGCGCGCGCATCGACGCCTTGAAGCCCTTGCCCTCCTCGCCGATCAGGTTCTCGATGGGCACGCGCACGTTGTCCAGAAAGATTGGCGTGTTCGGCGCGCCGCGCCAGCCCATCTTGCGCTCATGGCGACCGAACGTGATGCCGGGCATTTTTTTTGGCTCGATGACGAAGCAGCTGATGCCTTCCGCGCCCGTAGTGCCACTCGTTCGCGCCATGAGCAAGATGAACTCCGCCGCGACGCCGTAGCTGCACCATTGCTTGCGGCCGTTGATGACGTAGGAGTCGCCGTCGCGCACGGCGCGCGTGCTCATCGCACTCACGTCGGAGCCGGCCTGCGGCTCCGAAATCGCGATCGCCGTCACCACAGCGCCCTTCGCGACGACGGGCAGAAAGCGCTGTCGCTGTTCCTCCGAGCCGAAGTGCAGCAGCGGCATGATGAACATCGTGTTCAGCCCGGCGATCGAGCCGCACGCCGGCGAGTGACGCGAGATTTCTTCGCGCGCGATGCACATCATCGTCAAGTTGCCCTCGGGTCCGCCGTAACGCTCGGGCACCCACAGCTGCATCAGGCCCATTTCGCCGAACAGCTGGACCAGCTCGAGCGGGAAGCGGTCTTTCTCGTCGACTTCGGCGGCGATGGGCGCGACGTGCTTTTCCGCCATGCGCTGCACGCTGTCGCGAAACGCGAGTTGTTCTTCGGTGAATTTCATGCGGGAGGCGTACGCGGGAGGGAATGCGCCAGTCTGCGGCCAGCCCGGCGATCGGCCTAGCCATGGGCGCGGCACAGCATCTGTGCGCATGAGGCCATGCTGCGCGCTGCGGTCATGGTGCAGCATGCGCCGATGCCAAGCGCCGCCACCACCCATCCCGCTTCAAACCAAGACGGCGCCCTCGCCGGCCTGCGCGTGCTCGACTTCTCGATCATGCTCGCCGGCCCGTACTGCACGCGCCTGCTCGCCGACCTCGGCGCCGACGTGATCAAGATCGAACCCCCCGAAGGCGACGACATGCGCCAGCGCGCGCCGCTGCGCCGGGGTGCCGACAGCCAGCACAGCGTCTACTTCGGTCAGCTCAACGCGGGCAAGCGCAGCGTTGCGCTCGACCTGAAGAATCCGCAGGCGCTCGCGCTGGTGCGAAGTCTCGCTCAGGAATGCGACGTGCTCGTCGAGAACTTTCGCCCCGGCGTGATGGAGCGGCTCGGCCTGGGCTTCGAAGCGCTCGCAGCGCTGAACCCGAAGCTGATCTACTGCTCGATTTCCGGCTACGGCCAGACCGGCCCGAGTGCCGGCCTGGCCGCCTACGCAATGATGGTCCAAGCCGCGAGCGGCTTCGATCGCAGCCTCATGCGTTACGCCGGCGACCGGGAGCGCCCTGCCCCCGGCGCCGTGTTCGTCGCCGACGTGCTGGGCGGAATTTACGCGTGCTCCGCGATCCAGACCGCTTTGGTGCAACGGCATCGCACGGGCCTGGGACAGCGCATCGACGTTGCCTTGATGGACAGCATGCTGAACCTGATGATTTACGAATTGCAGGAGGCGCAATTCCCCGTCGAGACGGCGCGCCCGACCTACGGGCCTGTCAGCGCACGCGACGGCGACCTGCTGATCGCACCGATCACGCAGCGCAACTTCGACGCGCTGTGCGAAGTCACGGGTCTGGCGCAACTGCGCGAAGACCCGCGCTTTGCAACGCTGCCCGCGCGCAATGCGAACTGGCACGCGATGATGGGCGTCGTCGAAGAATGGACCGCGGCGCGCAGCCTGGCCGAATGCCAGCGCGCGCTCGATGCCGGCGGCGTTCCCTGTGCCGCCTACAACGAGCCCGGCGACGCGCTGCGCGACGCGCATTTGCGCGAGCGCGGCCTGTTCAGTGCGGTGCACGACGCCGCAGGCACGTTCACCGGCGTGAACGCGCCGTGGCAGATGAGCGGCTCGCAAACGCACATGCGCGCGTGGGTGCCGCGCGTGGGCGAGCACACCGCCGACGTGCTGCAAGACGTTTTGCAGCTCGACGATGCCGCGCTCCAGCAGCTGCGCGCGGCCGGCGTGTTTGGCGCGGTGCCGGCGCGCAACGGCCCGCCGAGCTGAGAATCAGCACGCGGGCAGCCACGCGGACTCGAGTCGGCGCGGCGGAATTCAGGCCAACTTCAGGCAGCACGCCAGCCCTCATTTCGGGGTTGGCGCCGCGGCCGGCACGTCCCGACAATTGATCTGCATGCAAAGCGGCGCCGCCGTGCGATGCGGAGGGGACAAGTGCTCGCAAGGCCGCGTTTTTGGTGGGGACTGCTGATTGCCGTGGGCATCTCTGCGGCGACAACGCTGCCGGCCCTGCCCAGCGAGCGCCCAGCCCACGGTCGAACGCTGGTCGCTGAGTACCAGTTGCCGTTGGAGGCGATCGATCGCTATGCGGCGCTGGCGGTGGGCGCGGCGCTTGAAGAAACTCGCCGCGACGGCTCGCGGTTCGCCGACCTGTTGCCCTGGGTCGGCCCGGAGCAGCGGGCTGGCGCCGGCCGCAACCCCTATACCCTGGTGTTCACGGTTGACGGATCGGCCCAGGCTGCGGGAGAGGTCTTTGCCCAATGGCAGGTCGGTTGGGAGCTCCAGGAGGAGTCGCCAGGTGAGCGCCGTGAGGTGTTGATGGCCGTACCCGGCGTGGGGACCACCGCCACGAACGCGCATCAAAGGGTGACCTTGACTGCGAGCAGCGGCCCATTGAGCTTCCGCGGGGAACGAACCGTGGCGCCCAAACTGGGCCTGGTGTATTCGCGCAACCTCGACGTTCACGACGTGCGTCTGCAGGTCTGGTCGGGCACCGCGCCATTCGCGTGGCCCGCATGGCCCGAGCTGCCCGCGTCCAGCAAGACACTGCTGGCGTTGTGCATGGCGTGCTTGCTCTTTGGCACGGCGTTGCGCCTTTGGCCACGCGCGGCGAATCTGCTATCGGCGCGGCCGTCCCTGCCAGCATCCACCGCAAAGGCCTCGACGGCGGGAGGTTCGAGCGCCGACACCGTGCTTCGCCCGCAAGCCGCACTCGCTGTCGCAGCGCAGATCGAGGCCCCGGCTGCTGCCGTCGACGTTGCCGCCGCCCTGGCGCCCGATCACGAGGCCTGCGTCCTCGCGACCCTGGAACGGGTGTTGGAGCGCCGCTCGATGACCTGAGCCGATGCATCGCACGCGTCGCCGCGCATCGTGGCGCGGTCCGGCAACTTGGGACGGCGATCGCCGATTCAGCGTTGACGGGTGGTGGGCGGTGCAGGTTTCGAACCTGCGACCTCCTCGGTGTGAACGAGGCGCTCTACCCCTGAGCTAACCGCCCGAATCGGGATTTCCGGGGCTGCGGAAGGAGCCGGATTGTGCCATGGCTCAAGGCCCGACGGCAGGGATGCGCCACACCGCTTTGCCTGCGCTCGCCTTGTCCAAGCCTGCGAGCAGGGCGTGGTGGGCAGCCAGTTCGTCGAGCGTAGCTTCGATGACCGGCAACTCGAGCGAGCGCAAGTCGATCGCTTCGAACCCGGGCGACGTCGCGAGGGAATCGCCCGCGTCGATGACGAGCGACTCCTGGCCGCGCGTCATGCGAATGTAGACCTCGGCGAGCAGCCCGGCGTCGAGCAAGGCGCCGTGCAGCGTGCGGCTCGCGTTGTCCACCTCGAGACGCTTGCACAACGCGTCGAGCGAATTCGACTTGCCTGGGAACATTTCGCGCGCGAGCATCAGGCTGTCGGTGATGCTCTCCACATGCTGCTCGAATTTCGGCTTGGCGATGCGTTCGAGTTCGGCGTCGAGAAATGCCACATCGAACTCGGCGTTATGGATGATGATCTCCGCGCCTTCGAGGTACTCGAGCAGCTGCTTCGCTATGGCCCCAAACAGCGGTTTGTCGGCGAGGAATTCGTCGCTCAGGCCGTGCACCTTGAACGCGTCTTCGTGGCTCGTGCGCTGCGGGTTCAGGTAGAAGTGCAAGTTGCGCCCGGACAAGCGCCGGTTCAGCATCTCCACGCAGCCGATTTCGATGACGCGGTCGCCGCTCGCCGGGTTCAGCCCCGTCGTTTCCGTGTCCAGAAAGACCTGCCGCATGGCTATTTCGCGAGCGCAGCGGCGCCGGGCTGGCGCGCGCCCCAGAACCATACGCCCAGCCCGCCCAAGACCATGGGAACGCACAACCATTGGCCCATGCTCAGGTTCAGTGCCTGCAGGCCGAGAAAGCTGTCAGGCTCGCGAAAGTATTCGGCCGTAAAGCGCAAGACGCCGTAGCCCATCAGGAACGCACCCATCACCTGGCCGCGCCCGCGCTCCTTGCGTGCATAGAGCCACAGCAGCACGAAGAGCAACAAGCCTTCGAGGGCGAACTGGTAGAGCGGCGAGGGGTGCCGAGCGAGGTTCGTTCCCGACTGCGGAAACACCATCGCCCAGGGCAGGCTCGGGTCCGCCGCACGCCCCCACAACTCGCCGTTGATGAAGTTGCCGATGCGCCCACTCGCCAGGCCGGTGGGAACGCACGGCGCAATCAGGTCGGACACTTCGAGGAAGCTGCGGCCGCGCGAACGCGCGAAAAACAGCATCGCTGCGCCCACGCCGAGCAGGCCGCCGTGAAACGCCATTCCGCCCTTCCACACGGCGAAGATCTCGAGCGGATTCGCCGCGTAATAGCCGGGCTTGTAGAAGATCACGTAACCCAGGCGCCCGCCGATCACGACGCCGAGCACGCCGTAGAACAGCAGGTCTTCGACGTCGCGGCGCGTCCAGCCCGTTTGCGCGAAATGCGGTCGTTTGACTCGCAGCGAAGCGAGCCAGAGGAACAGACCGAAGGCGGCGAGGTAGGTCAGGCCATACCAGTGAATCGCGACGGGCCCGAGCTGCAACGCAACAGGGCTGAATTGGGGATGGACGAGCATGGCGGCGATGATAAGGGCGAGCCTGGCAACGGCCGGCGCGCGCTGCGCGCGAAGGCCGCAATGCCCGAGCGCAGCGCGCTGGCTATAGTTCGCCTACCGATTCCCTTACCGAGACCGCCATGACGTCGAACCGCCGCTCGAAAAACATCACCGAAGGCGTTGCACGCGCGCCGAACCGGTCCATGTACTACGCCCTCGGCTACGAGGAGAGCGACTTCAAGAAGCCGATGATCGGCGTGGCCAACGGCCACTCGACGATC
The DNA here is from genome assembly GCA_040081145.1 of Burkholderiaceae bacterium. Lineage (GTDB taxonomy): Bacteria > Pseudomonadota > Gammaproteobacteria > Burkholderiales > Burkholderiaceae_C > JAEMQF01. The sequence continues at coordinate 8,416 of JBEBHW010000025.1, read as the reverse complement.
ACGCCGTGCAACTCGGGCCTGCAAAAGCTCGCCGACGCTGCGGTGGCGGGCATCGAAGCGGCAGGCGGCAACGCGCAGATCTTCGGCACGCCCACCATCAGCGACGGGATGGCGATGGGCACCGAAGGCATGAAGTACAGCCTCGTCTCGCGCGAAGTGATTGCCGATTGCATCGAGACTTGTGTCGGCGGCCAGTGGATGGACGGCGTGCTCGTCGTCGGCGGCTGCGACAAGAACATGCCCGGCGGGATGATGGGCATCCTGCGCGCCAATGTGCCGGCGATCTATGTCTACGGCGGGACCATCCTGCCCGGCCACTACAAGGGCAAGGACCTGAACATCGTCAGCATTTTCGAGGCGGTGGGCCAGTTCACCGCGGGCAAGATGAACGAAGAAGACTTCAAGGAAATCGAGCGCCGCGCCATTCCCGGCAGCGGCTCGTGCGGCGGCATGTACACCGCGAACACGATGAGCTCGTCGTTCGAGGCGCTGGGAATGAGCCTGCCGAGCTCCAGCACGATGGCCAATCCGCACGATGAAATCGTGGACTCGGCAACGGCGGCGGCGCACGTTCTCGTCGACGCCGTCAAGGCGAACCGCCGCCCGCGCGACATCGTGACGCGCAAGGCGATCGAAAACGCGGTCGCCGTGATCATGGCCACCGGTGGCTCGACGAACGCCGTGCTGCACTTCCTGGCGATCGCCCACGCCGCGGAAGTGGAGTGGAGCATCGACGACTTCGAACGCATGCGCCGCAAAGTGCCGGTGCTGTGCGACCTCAAGCCCTCGGGCAAGTACCTCGCCGTCGACCTGCACAAGGCAGGAGGCATTCCTCAAGTCATGAAGATCCTGCTCAAGGCAGGCCTGCTGCACGGCGACTGCATGACGATCACGGGCAAGACGATTGCCGAGACCCTCGCCGACGTTCCCGACACACCGCGCGCCGACCAAGACGTGATTCGCACCATCGACAACCCCATGTACCGCGAAGGGCACCTGGCCATCCTGCGCGGCAACCTCGCTCCCGAAGGCGCTGTGGCGAAGATCACCGGCCTGAAGAATCCGCGGATCACCGGGCCGGCGCGCGTCTTCGACGACGAACAAAGCGCGATGGCAGCGATCATGGCGCGCCAAATCAAAGATGGCGACGTGATGGTGCTGCGTTACCTCGGGCCGAAGGGCGCACCGGGAATGCCCGAGATGCTCGCGCCGACAAGCGCGCTCATCGGCCAGGGCCTGGGCGAAACCGTGGGGCTGGTGACTGACGGGCGCTTTTCCGGCGGCACGTGGGGAATGGTCGTCGGCCACGTCGCGCCGGAAGCCTACGCAGGAGGCGCGATTGCGCTCGTCCAGGAAGGAGACTCGATCACGATCGACGCGCACACGCTGAGTCTGCAGCTGAACATCACATCGGCCGAGCTTGCGGCGCGCCGCGCGCACTGGAAGGCTCCGGCGCCACGCTATACGCGCGGCGTGCTCGCAAAATTTGCGAAGAATGCGTCCAGTGCAAGCACCGGCGCCGTGCTGGACCGCGACGCCTAGACTCGTCCCAAGCAGGTCAAGGAGAAAGGACTGTGCGCGCCGGCAACCGGCTCACTTGCGCTTGCGCCCGTGGCGCGGCGACATGCCGAGCGCTTCCATGTTCTTCAGGCGCCGCTCTTCCTTGCGCTGGTCCATTCGCTCCATTTCGCGGCGTTTCGTGAGGCCCGAGGTGTCGGACCAGGCCCACCAGCCCAGGGCAAACGCAAAGGGCATGGCGAACTTCCACAAGTCACCGGTCAGGTTCCAGGTCCATTCGCCCACGGGGCCAATGCCCGCAAGATTGAGAAAGATCAAGACAACGCCCACCACAACGAACAACATCTCCCACCCCCACGCTCACAATGCCGGCACGGCGCTGTGAGCGCCGCTCTTACAATCCGTTGCCACGAATGTACGCCGCCTGATCGGCACCCCACTGACACCCACCCTTGCGACTGAAAGGAAACCATGAAGTTGTTCGCTGCATTGACGACGGTTCTGCTTGCCACCGGCACCGGATCCGCCCTGGCCAACCCCGAACTGGCCACGAAAAAGAACTGCATGGCCTGCCACGCCGTCGACAAAAAGCTCGTCGGACCGGCCTACAAGGAAGTTGCCGCCAAATACGCTGGCCAGAAAGACGCTGTCGAGAAGCTGGCGCAAAAGGTCATCAAGGGCGGCTCTGGCGTGTGGGGTCCCGTGCCGATGCCGCCGAACGCGCAAGTGAGCGAGGCCGAGGCCAAGCAGCTCGTGCAGTGGGTCATGGGCATTAAGTAGATAGCGCCGCACCCACACCGTGCAGCTGACGCACGAACACGAGGCGATCCGCAGCACGCTCAGGCGCTTCATCGCCGAAGCAATCAACCCCCACGTCGACGCGTGGGAGGCTGCGGAGATCTTTCCGGCGCATGAAGTGTTCGGCGGATTGGGCAAGCTTGGCCTGCTCGGGTTGACCAAGCCCACCGAATTCGGCGGCATGGGGCTGGACTATTCCTACTCCGTCGTGATGGCCGAGGCTTTGGGCGACATCACGTGTGGCGGCGTGCCCATGGCGATCGGCGTGCAAACCGACATGGCCACTCCGGCGCTCGCGCGCTTCGGCTCCGACGCGCTGCGCCGCGAGTTTCTCGCGCCCGCGATTCGTGGCGAACACGTCGCGTGCATCGGCGTGTCCGAGCCCGGCGCGGGCTCGGATGTCGCGGCGATCAAGACGACGGCGCGCAAGGTGGGTGGCGATTACGTCATCAACGGCGCGAAGATGTGGATCACGAACAGCCTGCAGGCCGACTGGATGTGCCTGCTCGCGAACACGTCGGACGGCGCGGCGCACAAGAACAAGAGCCTCATCATCGTGCCGATGAAGACACCCGGCATCACGGTGGCCAAGAAGATCCGCAAGATCGGCATGATGTCGAGCGACACCGGCCTGATCCACTTCGACGACGTGCGTGTCCCGCAAACAAACCGCGTCGGCGACGAAGGCGCGGGCTTCACGTACCAGATGATGCAGTTCCAGGAGGAGCGCCTCTGGGCTGCGGCGAAGTCGATCCAGAGCCTGCTGCGCTGCGTGGAGATGACGGCAGACTACGCACGAGAGCGCCAGATATTCGGTGGCAGCGTGCTCGACCAGCAAGTCGTGCACTTCAAGCTCGCCGAACTCAAGACCGAAATCGAAGCGCTGCGCGGCCTGACCTACATGGCGACGGAACATTATGTCGCGGGGCATGACGTCACCGAATGGGCGTCGATGGCCAAGCTCAAGGCCGGGCGCCTGTCGCGCACCGTGCCCGACGAGTGCATGCAGTTCTGGGGCGGCATGGGCTACACCTGGGACAACCTCGTGTCACGCATGTACCGCGACGGACGCCTCGCATCGATCGGCGGCGGCGCCGACGAAGTGATGCTGGGCATCATCTGCAAGTTCATGCACACGCTGCCCGCAAGGCGCTGAGCTCGAGGGACGCGACAGCGCGAACCCTGGCCTGCGGAGCGCCGGGTTTATTGCCTGCTTCGCGCGTGGCGAGACCCACGGAGTCGCTGCGCAACGTACACGTTGACGGGAATCCCGAGCAGGACTATCGCAGCCATAGTCCCCCGCAGCTATCGCGCCTATCAAGGAAATTGCTTTGACCGACGGCAGCCGGATTTCTAAAGTGCTCGATGTCTTATCACCTACAGACAGGAGTTCCGATGACCAAGACCACATCACACACCGACGCCGCCAGCGTGACTTCCGGCTGCCCCTTTTCGCGCGCTGTTCCTTGAACGGTCCTTTGCCGCGCGGCGTGGCGACGCAATGACCTGTCTTAGCCTCGCGATCCCGGCACCTCGGTAAGGTGTCGGCTTCGTCCCCATCCCATTGGAGTTCACATGGCAAATACGACCAAGAAGAGCAAGTCCCCGTCCGGGCCGCTTGTCAACATCGGCATCAGCGGCGCTGACCGCAAGGCCATTGTCGGCGGGTTATCGCGCCTGCTGGCCGATACCTACACGCTGTACCTGACGACGCACAACTTCCACTGGAACGTCACTGGGCCGATGTTCAACACGCTGCACGCGATGTTCATGGCCCAGTACACCGAGCTGTGGGCCGCCGTCGACCCCATCGCCGAGCGCATTCGCTCGCTGGGCTCGCCGGCCCCGGGTTCCTACGCCCAGTTCGGCGCGCTGGCATCGGTCGCGGACGCACCCGCCAAGCCGCCCAAGGCGCTGGAGATGGTGCAGATCCTGCTCGATGGCCACGAGGCGGTAGCGCGCACGGCGCGAGGCATCTTTGCGCTGGTCAGCGCCGCCGGTGACGAACCCACGGCCGACCTGCTGACTCAGCGCCTGACGGTGCACGAGCAGACGGCGTGGATGTTGCGTTCCATGCTCGAAGACTGAGCGGAGTTCACTGGCTGCTTTGCGGCCACGGGATCGGCGAGGCCAACGTCAGCTTGGGGCCCGAAAGCTGCCTGCGCGATGCCGCCGCCCCGACCCAATTCGAGGCTTCTCGGTTTCACTTCAACCGCACGCCTCAATTCGGTTTTGCATACTCCGACATCACCTTCCACTTCCCGTCGACGATTTGCGACAGGCGCGACGCGTCGCTGCCCAGACGTTTGGTCGGCGAGAACGTCGCCTCCGGGCTGCCGAAGATGTCGGGCGCGATCTTCAGCGTGTCCATCGCCTTGATGAACGAGTCGGTCGTCAGATTCGCTCCCGCCTTGCCTGCGGCCAGGGCAAACGCGTCGATGATGTTGTAGCCGTAGACCGAAAACACGGTCGGGTCTTCGTTGAACTGGGTCTTGTACTTGTTCGCCCAGAAGCTGACTTTCTGCGAAGCGTCATCGAGGTAGGGATTCTGCGACGCCATGCTCGCGTACAAGCCGTCCATCGCCTTGCCTCCAAGCCTGTGAATCAGGTCGGTGTACGCAGCGCTCGAGCCGAGGAACACCGGGCTGAACCCCGTCTTGCGCGATTCGCCGATCGTGCCGATCGTCTCGCGAATGATCGTGCCGAGCACGACCAGATCGCACTCCGCGGCCTTCATGCGAGCCACCTGAGATGAAAAGTCGGTCGCGCCGCGCTTGTACGACGTCTTCTCCACAAATTCCATGCCGATGCCCTTCAGCCCGGCCTCCGCGCCGCGAACGACTTCGAGACCGAACTCGTCGTCCTGGTAAATCGTGCAGGGCTTCTTGAGGCCCTTGTCCTTGACCATCTTGGGCAGGTGCGTGCGCATCTGGTCGTAGTAGGTCACGGCAAACGAATACTTGAGCTTGTGGAATGGGTCATACATTTCACGCGCCGCGGTCACGGGCATGAAGTTGATGACATTCTTTTCGAACTGGACCGGCATCGCCGCGTTGTTCTGCGCCGTGCCGATGTGCCCGGCCATGATGAAAATCTTGTCTTGGTTGACGAGCTTTTGCGCCGCGAGAACCGCCTTCTTCGGGTCGTACGCCGAGTCTTCGACGAGCAGCTTGAGCTTGCGCCCGTTGATGCCGCCCTGTTCGTTGATCTCACCCACGCGAAGCATCATTCCCAGGCGCACCTGCTTGCCGAAACCGGCGATGGGGCCGGACAAATCCTGAATCGAGCCGATCAGGATTTCCGTCTTGCTGACGCCCTGAGACTGCGCCTGTGCCAATGCAGCAATGCTTGCGGCCGCCAGGGCGGCGATGATTCGTATCGATTTCATCTTTTCTCTCCTTCAATGGTCGTGGTGGGGGAACGCGTCACCGGTACATCGCTTCGATGTGTTCGGAATATTTTTTCTCGACGAACTTGCGCTTGAGCTTCATTGTCGGCGTGAGCTCGTCGTCTTCAGCGGTCAACTGGGTGTCGAGCAAGTAGAACTTCTTGATCTGCTCGACGCGCGCGAACTTCTTGTTGATGCGTTCGATTTCGCCCCAGATCAGCTCCTGCACCTCTTTGGCACGCGTCAGGCTCGTGTAATTGCTGAACGGGATGTCGCGGTCCTGGGCGAATTTTTCGACGTTTTCCAGGTCGATCATGACGATCACGGTCAGGTAGGCGCGCTTGTCGCCCACGACGACGGCATCGGTGATGTAGGGCGAGAATTTCAGGTCGTTCTCGAACTCGCTCGGCGTGATGTTCTTGCCGCCCGCCGTGATGATGATGTCTTTCATTCGGTCGGTGATGCGGAAATAGCCATCAGCGTCGACCGTGCCCACGTCGCCGGTGTGCAGCCAACCCTGCGCATCGATCGCTTCTGCCGTCTTCTCCGGCAGGTTCAGGTAGCCCATGAAGACGTTGCGCCCGCGCACCAGGATCTCGCCCGTCGCCGGATCGAGCTTGACCTCGTTGAACGGGCACGCCGGCCCCACCATGCCCGGTTTGATGCGCGCCGCCGGCATGTACGTCGCCGCCCCGCACGATTCCGTCATGCCCCACACCTCAAGCATGGGCACGCCAAGCGCCAGGTACCACTTCACCAGGTCGGCAGAGATGGGCGCAGCGCCAGTGACGAGAAAGCGCGCTCGGTGGATGCCGATGAGGCGGCGCACGTTGTCCAGCGCAAGCCAACGCGCCAGCATGAACTGGGCCTTCAGCGCAGCACTCACCGGCTGCCCGGCAAGAACCAGATCGGCGATGCGCGCCCCCACGCCCAGACCCCAGGCATAGATGAGCTGCTGAAACTTGCCCGACTCGCGCAGCGAAATCGCGACCGCCGAATAGAACTTCTCCCAGACGCGCGGCACCGCGGCGAACACCGTCGGCGCAATTTCCCGCACGTTTTCGGGAACGGTTTCCGGGTTCTCTACGAAGTTCAGCACGGCGCCGGTATAGACCGACGAGTACTCACCGCCCACGCGTTCGGCGATGTGGCAAAGCGGCAAGAAGCACATGCGCTCGTCGCTGCCGTCCTGCACGACGATTGCGTTGTAGCCGCGCACCGCGTAAACCAGCCCCCCATGCGAGTGCATCGCGCCCTTGGGCTTGCCCGTCGTTCCCGACGTGTAGACGAGGATGGCCAAGTCCTGCGGCCGGCACGCCGCAGTGCGTTCGTCGAGCTGGTTCGGCTGCGCCTTCGCGTGGATGCGCCCCAGCCCGCGCAACGCAGCGAGGTCGATCACGTTGGGGTCGGAGAACTCGCGCAAACCTTCAGCGTCGAAAACGACGATTTTTCGAAGCAGTGGAAGACGGGCGCGCACCTCAAGCGCCTTGTCGAGCTGTTCATCGTCTTCGACGAACAAAATTTGCGTGCGCGAGTCTTCGCACAGATAGTGCGTCTGCGCGCTCGAGTCGGTGGGGTAGATGCCGTTGCAAACGGCGCCGCAACTGAGCACGCCCAAGTCGGCGAGAACCCACTCGACAACGGTATTGGACAGAATGGAAACGCAGTCGCCCGGCTGCACGCCCAGGCTGAGCAGGCCGTCGCCGATTTCGCGCACCGCCTGCGCCGTCTGCGCCCACGTCCACTCGCGCCACAGCCCCAACTCCTTCTGCCGCATGAACACCTGACCGGCGCGCTGTGCAGCGCCGTTCCAGAACATCGCAGACAGCGTTTCGCCGGGCACGGCGATGGCGCTGCTCGGCGTCAACTGATCGAGATTCCAGAGATTGGGCATGGCCTTGTCCTCAGCGCCAGTTCTTCTTCTTCTTCCAACGCCGCTCGCCGCGCGCGCCGGCTTCTTTCATGCCGAGGTAGAACTCCTTGACGTCGTCCTTTTCGCGCAGGCGCTCGCACGTGTCTTCCATGACGATGCGGCCGTTTTCCAGCACGTAGCCGAAGTCGGCGACGTTGAGCGCCATGTTCGCGTTCTGTTCGACAAGAAGAATCGTCGTGCCGCGCTCGCGGTTGATGCGCACGACGATCTCGAAGATCTCGCGCGTCAACAAGGGCGACAGGCCCAGGCTCGGTTCGTCGAGCAGAATCATGTGCGGCGCGGCCATCAGCGCGCGCGCGATCGCCAGCATCTGCTGCTGCCCGCCCGAGAGCAAACCGGCGTCCTGGTGGGCACGTTCCTTCAGGATCGGAAAGTAGCGGTACACCGTTTCCAGGTCACGCGCGACGCCGTCGCCGTCGTGGCGAGTGTAGGCGCCCATCATCAGGTTGTCGTGCACCGAAAGCAGCGGGAACACTTCGCGCCCCTCGGGAACGTGGCTCAAGCCGCGCTGCACGATCAGCGACGGGTCTCGCGCCGTGATGTCTTCGCCCTTGAATTCGATGCTGCCCTTGCGCGGGTCGACGATTCCCGAAATCGTTTTCAGAATCGTCGACTTGCCTGCACCGTTGGAACCGAGCACGGTCGCAATCTGCCCCTGCGCGACTTGCAGGCTCACGCCACGAATTGCCCGAATCGGGCCGTACGCGCTCTCCACGTTTTGCAGGCGCAACACAGGCGCGGTGTCGGCCTGCGTGACGGTCGTCATGGGTGTCGCGACG
>JBEBHW010000558.1:0-3183 GCA_040081145.1 Burkholderiaceae bacterium | reverse complement strand
TCGATGCCGTCGCGCTTGACGGTGGCGAGCACGCTCGCCGCCTGCTCGCCGCCCATCACGGAGATGCGCGCGTTGGGCCACATCCACAGGAAGCGCGGGCCGTAGGCGCGGCCGCACATGCCGTAGTTGCCCGCGCCGAAACTGCCGCCGATGATGACGGTGAATTTGGGCACGTTGACGGTGGACACCGCCGTCACCATCTTCGCGCCGTGTTTGGCGATGCCTTCGTTTTCGTACTTGCGCCCGACCATGAAGCCGGTGATGTTCTGCAGGAATACGAGCGGAATCTTGCGCTGGCCGCAGAGCTCGATGAAGTGCGCGCCTTTCATTGCCGATTCGGAAAACAGGATGCCGTTGTTCGCGACCACGCCCACCGGCATGCCTTCGATGTGCGCAAAGCCGGTCACGAGCGTCGCGCCGTAGCGCGCCTTGAATTCGTCGAACTCGGAGCCGTCGACGATGCGCGCGATGATTTCGCGCACGTCGTAGGGCTTGCGCGTGTCAGTAGGGATCACGCCGTGCAGCTCGGCGGCGGGCAACAGCGGCTCGCGCGACGGCACGCAGCGCAGCGCGACTTCCTTGCGCCAGTTCAGGTTCGCCACGCTCGCGCGCGCAATCGCCAGCGCGTGCGTGTCGTTTTGCGCGAGGTGGTCGGCCACCCCGGACAGGCGCGTGTGCACGTCGCCCCCGCCCAAGTCTTCGGCGCTGACAATTTCGCCGATCGCGGCTTTCACGAGCGGCGGGCCGCCGAGAAAAATCGTGCCCTGGTTCTTCACGATGATGGACTCGTCGCTCATCGCCGGCATGTACGCGCCACCCGCCGTGCACGAGCCCATCACGACGGCGATTTGCGGCAATCCGAGCGCGCTCATGTTCGCCTGGTTGTAGAAGATTCGGCCGAAGTGCTCGCGGTCCGGGAACACCTCGTCCTGGTTCGGCAAATTGGCGCCGCCCGAATCGACAAGGTAGATGCAAGGCAGGCGGTTTTGCAGCGCGATTTCCTGCGCGCGCAAGTGCTTCTTCACCGTCATAGGGAAGTAGGTGCCGCCCTTCACCGTCGCGTCGTTGCATACGATCACGCACTCGACACCCGAGACCCGGCCGATGCCGGCAATCAACCCCGCGCCCGGCGCGGCGTCGACGCCGCCGCGTTCCTTGTACATGTTCAGCGCGGCGAGCGGCGCGATTTCGAGGAACGGTGCGTCCGGGTCGAGCAGCATCTCGACGCGCTCGCGCGGCAGCAGTTTGCCGCGCCCGAGATGCTTGGCGCGCGCCGCCTCGCCTCCGCCCAGCGCAATTTGCGCGAGCTTGGCGTTCAAGTCGTCGACGAGCCCGCGCATCGCCGCGGCATTCGCCTTGAACTCGCTGCTGCGCGGATTGAGCTTCGTGGCGAGTGCGGGCATGTCTTCCTTCGTGGGCCCGCTTCAAGGCCAGGGCGCGGGTCGGTGGCAATTGACGTATACGTCAACTGAGAAGATTCTATCCGTGGCTTGCCCGAGGCCCGTACACCGCGGCTTCGTTCAAGCCGAGCGCAGCCATGTCGGCGACGCGAAACTTCGCGTCGGTGGGCATGAGGAATTCATCGAGCTGCGGCGGCTTGACCGTTGTTCCGGCAAGCATGGCGTGCACCTGGCCGCGGTGGTGCGTCTGGTGCATGAAGAGGTGCGCGAGCACATGGCCGGCACGGTCGCGCTGCACGTGCGTGCCGCGGTCCATCTCGATCATCGCGTCGCACCCCTGGGCACTCAGCTGCTCGCACCAGTCGATCAGGCGCTGGTCGCTCGCGATCTGGCGCGGCAACAACTGCGCGACGCTGCGCGCCGGGGCGAAGCCAGCGTACCGCACCTCCAGGCCGCGGTCGCCGCACAAGGCGCCGATGTAGTACTCGTCAACGGCGAGGACGTGGTTCAGCGTCAGCGCGATGCTCGGAAAGAAACCGATCCGCGGTGCGGCGAATTCGGCGTCAGGCAGCGCAGCAACGGCACCGAGCAAGCGCCGATTCGCCAAACGATTGGCATGCGCCTGAATTCGCAACGACGAGGCCAGGTCCATGAGCTCAGGCCTTCGTGCGCTTCTCCACCTTTTGCGCTACAGGCGCCCCCGCTTCCTTCCACGCCGTGAAGCCGCCGTCGAAGTGGGCGACGCGCTGCATGCCCATGTCCATCAGCGTCTTTGTCGCGAGCGCCGAGCGCCAGCCGAGCGCGCAGAACAGCACGTACTCCTTGTCCTGCGCAAAGGCGTCGCGGTGGTAGGGCGAATCGGGGTCGACCCAGAACTCGAGCATGCCGCGCGGCGCGTGCAGCGCGCCCGGGATCACGCCTTCATGCTCGAGTTCGCGCACGTCGCGCACGTCGACGAACTGCACCCCCGGGCTGCCGTGCAGGGCGCGCGCCTGCTCCAGCGTGTACGTCGTGACTTGGGCCATCGCCTCATCGACGAGTGACTTGACAGACCGTTTCATCGCGCGCTCCTTGGGAATCGACGGCAACGAGGTTAACGCATTCGGCCCGCACCCCCGGCGGCCGGCGTCATCCCCGCACCCGCGTCATTCTTCAGCGCGTGCCTTCAACGCTTCGCGCCATCGCCTGGCCCAGGCGCACCGCGCCTGCCGGGCGCCACTCGGCATTGAATCGCAGTGACAGTTTGGGCCAGAGCATGACGACCGTCGAGCCCAGCAGGAAGCGCCCCATCTCGTCGCCCTGCGCAAGGCGAAGCTCGCGGTCGGCGTAGTGCCATTCGCGAAGTCGCCCGGAACGCGGCGGGTTCACCACGCCGTGCCACACGGTCGCCATGCTGCCGACGATCGTCGCGCCCACGAGAACCAGCGCGAGCGGCCCGAAGGTCGTCTCGAAAATGCAGACGACACGTTCGTTGCGTGCAAACAGCCCCGGCACCGCCTGCGCAGTCGCCGGGTTCACCGAAAACAGGTCTCCCGGCACATGGATCATGCGCAGCAAACGCCCCGCGCAAGGCATGTGGATGCGGTGGTAGTCCTTCGGGCTCAGGTAAAGCGTCGCGAAGTGCCCGTCGTCGAACTGCGCGGCGAGGCCTGAGTCGCCGCCGAGCAGCGCGCGCGTCGAGTAGCGGTGCCCCTTGGCCTGAAAGATCTGGTCGCGCTCGATCGCGCCGAACGCGCTGATCGCACCGTCCACCGGGCACACCCAATCGGCCTGCGCGATCGGC
>JBEBHW010000557.1:0-3202 GCA_040081145.1 Burkholderiaceae bacterium | reverse complement strand
GGCGCAACGTGCGCAATCCACGGTTCGCAATGCGATCAGGACAACGATCGATTGCCGCATCAGGAGCAGTCGCGGGGTCAGGCAAAAAATTGGCAGGTTCGTCGATGACGCATCTCAACGATGAATCATCCGGCGAGCCTTTCGCCCCTGCGACCGCCACGCAGCGCTCGATTGCGCATGCGTTGACAGCGGCCCCCCACTCGGTTGGGGCGTGGACCGAGGCTCGCGCGATCGAGATTCATGGGCCACTGCGCAGCGAGGCCGTGATCGGCGCGGTCGATGACCTTGTGCTCTGCCACGAAGCCTTGCGATCCCGTTGGCGCGCAGCCGGACTGAGCGTCGGCCTCGCTGAACCCATCACGGTGCCTGTTGTCGACCTTTCGGCGCAGCCCGACTCACAGCGGACCGTGCAGTGGGACACCGCACTCCACGCATTCTGCAACCAGCCCTTTGACCTTGAGCGCGGACCGCTGTTCAGAGCGCTGCTTGTTCGCGTCAGCGCCGATCATCATGTACTTGGACTGTCGGCACACGCTTGGGCTTGCGACGGTTGGTCCATGGGCGTGCTGATTGAAGACCTCATCGCCGCGTATGGCGAAAGACTCGATAGGTCTGCCCATCTGCCCAAGTCGCTCCCGGCGGCACCGAGCTTCGTCTCATTCGCGCGGGCCTCGATGAGCGCAGATGGATTGCGCGCAGCCGAGCAGGATCTCGGATACTGGCAGAAGTCGTTTGCCGACGCCTGGCCGATCCTCGATTTGCCGACTGATCGTGCGCGTCCAGTACAGCGAAGTTTCGCCTCGCAACGCGTTCAGCTTCGGCTGAGCACAGAAACGGTCACACGCTTGAAGGGCGCATGCGGGCGCGCGAGCGTGAGCCTGTTCAGCGCCCTGTGCGGCGCCTACGCCGCGTTGCTCGCGCGCCTGAGCGGGAACACGGACGTCGTGATTGCTGTACCTGCGGCCGGTCAGCTTGGAGATGGCTTGGGTCGCCTCGTCGGTCAATGCGCATCGAATCTGCCGTTGCGGGTGGGTGTCGATTTCGAGGCAAGCGCGAGCGAACACCTGCGGCGAACCCAAAGCATCGTTCTGGACGCCTACGAGCACATGAGTTGCGGCATCGAGGCGTTGCTCGAGCAGGCCGGTCCGCCGCCGGATCCAGGACGCCCGGCGCTGGCGTGCGTCCGGTTCAACCTGGACCCGAGTTTCGAAGCCGCGCTGGGCCAATTCAAAGGACTGACCAGTTCGCTGCGCACCGCACCTCGCACGGCGGATGCGTTCGAACTGTCACTCAACGCGGAGCAGGACGCCCAGGGCATCTTGCTGAGCTGCCAGTTCAACAGTGACTTGTTCGAGTCTGCAACCGTGCAGCGTTGGCTGCACTTGTATGCTGAACTGCTGGACGGCCTGCACTCGCAATCCGAGAAGCCGCTCGCCGAATTGCTTGTGCCGACGGCTCGGGAAATCACCGAGCTGGCTGGTTTCAATGCCACAGCGGCGCCCTTCGATCGTCGGGCGCGGATCGAGACGACCTTTGACGCCCAGGCCGACCGCACGCCAGATGCGGTGGCGGTCACTTGCGCATCCGCGCAGTGGACCTACCGAGAGCTGCGAGCACGTGCCGATGGCGTCGCCGCGCGGCTGCGCGAACTGGGTGTGGTTTCAGGAGACCTCGTCGGTTTGTCGTGTGGCCGCAACCCGATGATGCTGGCCGGCTTGTTCGGCATTCTGAAGGCTGGAGCGGCTTACGTTCCGCTCGATCCGGCGTTCCCTGTCGATCGGCTGGACTACATGTGCGAAGACGCCGGCCTGGACCTGGTGTTGTCGGACGAATCACAGCGAAATGGTTGGAAGCCGGCACGCGCGAAAGTGCTGCGGATCGACACCGTGCCCGGCGCCGGACCGCAGACGCCGGCCGTGGGTGCGCACAGCGAGCTGCCGGCTTACGTGATCTACACGTCGGGCTCGACGGGCAAGCCCAAGGGCGTGCGGGTGCCGCATCGTTCGGTGGCGAACTTCCTGGCGAGCATGTCGCACGAGCCCGGCTTGAAAGCCGGAGACCGACTCGTCGCAGTGACCACGCTCAGTTTCGACATCGCGGTCCTTGAGCTGTTGTTGCCCCTGTCGGTGGGGGCGCAGGTCATCCTGTTCGGCCAGGAGGGTGGCACCGATGGGGCCGCACTGCGCGAATTGCTCGAATCTACGCAGGCCACGGTCATGCAGGCCACACCGGCGACATGGCGATTGCTGATCGACGCGGGCTGGCATGGCTCGCCAACCTTCAAGGCGCTGATTGGTGGCGAAGCGCTGCCGCCGGACCTCGCGCCACAACTGCTGCAGCGCACGGGCGAACTGTGGAACATGTACGGGCCCACCGAAACGACGGTCTGGTCCAGCGTGCACCGCGTCACCACGCCTGCCGCGCCGATACCCATTGGAAAGCCGGTGCGCAACACCCAATTCCATGTCCTCGATGCGGCGCTGCGACCGTTGCCCCTGGGTGCCGTTGGTGAGTTGTGGATCGCCGGCGCCGGGGTCACTCTGGGCTACTTGAATCGTCCCGAGCTGACCGCTGAGCGCTTTCTTCCGGACCCGTTCACCCGCGGCGTCGATGCGCTGATGTACAAAACCGGCGACCTCGGGCGCTGGCGCGCCGACGGTCTGTTGGAATGCCTCGGCCGCAGCGACCATCAGGTCAAAGTGCGCGGTTTTCGCATCGAGCTCGGCGAAATCGAAGTTCAGCTTTGCACCCATCCCGCGCTCGCGCGGGCGGTCGTCATTACGCGGGAAGACCAGCCCGGGGATGTACGGCTGGTGGCGTACCTCGTCGCCCATCAGGCCGCGCCCGACGTGTCGACGCTGCGTGAGCACCTTGCCAGCCGAGTTCCCGACTACATGATCCCGCAGCACTTCGTGGTGCTCACGGAAATCCCGCTGTTGCCCAATGGCAAGATCAACCGGCATGCATTGCCGCGACCCGGCAGGACGCGGCCGGAGCTGTCGGTGCCCTATCAGGCGCCGACGAATCCGCTCGAGGAGGCCTGTTGCGAGGCCTTCGCGGAGGTTCTCGAAATCGACAAGGCTGGCCGCCTCGACAACTTTTTTGACCTGGGAGGCCATTCGCTTCTGGCGATGCGCGTGCTCGAGGGCCTGAAGCGCCGCACCGGGCAGACGCTGACCGCGCCGACGATATTCGCCCACGC
>JBEBHW010000556.1:0-3203 GCA_040081145.1 Burkholderiaceae bacterium | reverse complement strand
GAGCCGCGACGCGTTCGACCGCTTCACCTCCACCGTGCCGAGCTGGTATTACGAGATTGTTGCGCCGGGGTTCAAGTACAACCTGACGGATATTGCTGCGGCACTTGGAATTCACCAACTCAAACGCGCGCGCACTTTTCAGGAACAGCGCGCCCGGGTTGCGGCGGGGTACCGGCACGCGCTGGGCGGCTTGCCGCTGCAGCTGCCCCCCGAGCCCCCGGTGGGCGACGTGCATTCGTGGCATCTGTACGTGGTGCGCCTGACCGATGCGGCGCGAATTTCCCGTGACGCCTTCATCGAACGGCTCTTCAAAGCAGGCATCGGTTGCAGCGTGCACTACATTCCGCTGCACCTTCACCCGTACTGGCGCGAGCGCTATGCGCTCAGTGCCGCACGATTCCCACACAGCCAGCGTGCTTTCGAGCGTTGCGTGAGCTTGCCGATCTATCCGCGCATGAACGAGGTTGACGTTGAGCGCGTCGCCGCGGCCGCGCGCGCAGCGCTGCTGGGCTGAGGTGGCGGTGCATGCTGAAAAGAGCGCTGGACATTGCAGCTTCGGCTGTCGGCCTGCTGTTGCTCGCGCCTTTGCTGCTGGTGCTGGCGCTTTGCGTCAAGCTCGACTCGCCAGGGCCGGTGTTCTTCCGCCAGGAGCGAGTGGGCCGGCACGGCAAGAGCTTTCGGATCTTCAAATTCCGCACGATGCGGGAAGTGCAGGGCGAGGATGACTTTCGCCTCGCAGCAGCAGGCGACCCGCGCATCACGCGCGTGGGCGCGTGGCTGCGCCGCAGCAAACTTGACGAACTGCCGCAATTGATCGACGTACTGCGCGGCACGATGAGCCTGGTGGGGCCGCGACCCGAGGTGCCGCGATACGTGGCGCTTTACCCGCCACAGCAGCGTGCCAAAGTGCTCTCCGTGCGCCCCGGCATCACCGACCCGGCGTCGATCGCCTATCGCAACGAAGCCGCATTGCTGCAGCAGGCGGCCGACGCCGAGCGCGAGTACGTCGACGTGATCATGCCCGCCAAGCTGCGCCATGCCGAGAACTACGTCGACACCATGTCGATGGCCACCGACCTTCGCGTGCTCGGCGCAACGCTCAAGGTATTGCTTCGGCGCTGAGCGATCGACTGCCCATGAATCCCTACCCAACCGTGTGGCACCGCCTGGACCGCGCCCTGGCGCGCGTGCGCCCGCACCGGCAGCCGATGTCGCTGGCCATCGATGGCCTGGTGGTCGCGGCGTGCTGGAATGCGACCTATCTGTTTCGCCTTGGATTCGAGCGCTGGATCAGCGCCAGACCCGCCTATGACGTGTGGGTGATGCTCGGCGTGGTCGCAGCCTACCTCGCAGTGTTTGCTGCGCTGCGAATTCCGCGCGGCATGTGGCGCTTCTCCGGCTTCGGCGATGTGAAGCGCCTGACGCTGGCTTGCGCCGCTGCCGGCGCCCTGTGCAGCGTGGTAGTGTTGATGGCGCAATTGACCAAGGTGCCTCGCGCCGTTCTCGCGCTGCACCCCTTCATCGTGTTGATCGGCCTGTGTCTGGTGCGTGTCGCCTACCGCATGGTCTACGAGCACGCGAGATCGATGATCACCGGCAGCGACGCCGAAGTGCGCCGTGCGATCGTCATGGGCGCGGGCGAAGCCGCGGAGCGGCTGCTCGCGACGATCCACCAGCAGGGTTGGATCGTGCTCGGCCTGCTCGACGACGACCCTGCCAAGCGCGGTGCGCGCATCGGTGGCGTGCCGGTGCTCGGCACTTTCGCCGACGTGGCACGTGAGGACATCCACGCCGGCGCCACGCAGATCATCGTCGCCATTCCCGGCGCCACCGCCGCGCAGCGCCGCAGCGCCATCGAAAAAGCCGCGGCGACCGGGCTGCCGGTGCTGACCGTGCCGTCGATGAGCGACCTGCTCGATGGCAGCGCGCGCATCGAACGCGTGCGCCACATCGAGCCCGAAGACCTGCTCGGCCGCGAGCCCGTGCGCCTGGACGAGGCGGGAATCGCAGAGATGATCGTCGGCAAGACGGTGCTCATCACCGGCGCGGGCGGCTCGATCGGTTCGGAGCTGTGCCGCCAGGTCGCGCGCTACGGGCCGGCGCGGCTCGTGCTGTACGAACTGAGCGAATTTGCGCTGTACCAGATCGACGAACAACTCGCGGAACTGCACCCGAAGTTGCCTCGAGTCGCATTGATCGGCGACGTGAAAAACCTCGCCCATGTGCGCGATACCTTCGCCCAGCAGCGCCCGCACGTCGTCTTCCACGCTGCGGCGTTCAAGCACGTGCCATTGATGGAAGAGCACAACGCGTGGGCTGCGCTGCAGAACAACACGCTGGGGACCTGGCACGTGGCGAGCAGCGCCGCCGAGGCGGGCGCGCAGCGCGTCGTGCTCATTTCCACGGACAAGGCGGTGAACCCGACGAACGTGATGGGTGCCAGCAAACGCGCCGCCGAGATGGTGCTGTCGCAGCTGGCCACGCAAGGACATGCCACCCAGTTCTGCGCGGTGCGCTTCGGCAACGTGCTGGGCTCCAGCGGCAGCGTGATCCCCAAGTTCAAGGAGCAGATCGCCAAGGGCGGGCCGATCACCGTGACCCACCCCGACATCACGCGCTACTTCATGACGATTCCCGAGGCGGTTCGACTCGTTCTTCAAGCCGCGGCGTTGGCGCAAAGCGGCGAGGTGTACGTGCTCGACATGGGCGAGCCGGTGAAGATCGCGCAGTTGGCGCGTGACCTGATTCGCCTGTCGGGACACCGTGAAGACGAAATCGGCATCGTCTACAGCGGCTTGCGGCCGGGCGAAAAGCTCTTCGAAGAATTGCTGGCCGATGCCGATGAGACCCTTGCCTCGCCGCATCCCCGACTGCGCATTGCGCGATTGCAAGAGCAAGCCGACGGCACATGGCTGGCCGAGCTGCTGGCGTGGTTGAAAGATTCGCCACGCAGCGCTGACGTCGCCGACGTGCGGCGCAGGCTGCAGGCTCTCGTCGCTGAGTACAGGCCGCAATAGGGGCTGAAATCAGGCCGCTGCCGGCGGGTCGACCTCAGCGAACATCTGCTCGGCACCGATATCGAGCGCCACGCTGGCCAGGTGAATCGCCGCACCCGCCTCGAACGGGTGCAGAACCCACAGGCCATTCGCACCTTTGCGATAGATGTCGGTGCGACGGCTGTCGATGTCCACGACCGCGTACTC
>JBEBHW010000555.1:0-3209 GCA_040081145.1 Burkholderiaceae bacterium | reverse complement strand
TGGTCGGGCAACAGCCCGACTTCCTCGTGCAGCTCACGGAACATCGCCTGCTCGGGCGTCTCGCCGTACTTGATGCCCCCTTGCGGGAACTGCCAGGAGTGGGTGCGTATCCTCTTGCCCCAGAACACCTGATTCTTTTGGTTGAGCAGGATGATGCCGACGTTGGGCCTGAACCCCTCACGGTCGAGCATAATCAACCCCAAGTCACTCGTTGAAATCGATTATTGCATTGGAGCCGCGGGATTCAAACCCTTGAGGGTTTTCCGAATCACCCTCCCATGTCGACTCCCTGCCATGAAAGCCTCAGAGTTCTTCGTCTCCACGCTCAAAGAGGCCCCCGCCGACGCAGAAGTGGCAAGCCACAAGCTGATGATTCGCTCCGGCATGATCAAGCGCCTGGGCTCGGGCATCTACACCTACATGCCGATGGGCCTGCGGATCATCCGCAAAGTCGAGGCCATCGTTCGACAGGAAATGAACCGCGCGGGCGCCATCGAATTGTTGATGCCCGTGGTTCAGCCTGCCGAGTTGTGGCAGGAGACCGGCCGCTTCGAAAAGATGGGCCCGGAACTCCTGCGCCTCAAAGACCGGCACGACCGCTCCTTCATCGTTCAGCCCACCAGCGAAGAGGTCATCACCGATATCGCGCGCCAGGAGTTGAAGAGCTACCGCGCGCTGCCGAAGAATTTCTATCACATCCAGACGAAATTCCGTGACGAACGCCGGCCTCGCTTCGGCCTGATGCGCGGCCGCGAATTCACCATGAAGGACGCGTACTCGTTCGATCGTGACGCGGCGAGCGCAGCGAAGAGCTACGACAAGATGTTCGCCGCGTACACGCGAATCTTCGAACGCATGGGATTGCGCTTTCGCGCCGTCGCCGCCGACACCGGCGCCATCGGCGGCGACCGCTCGCACGAGTTCCAGGTGCTCGCCGAGACCGGCGAGGACGCGATTGCATATTGCGCCGCATCGGACTACGCCGCGAACATCGAATTGGCGGAGGCCGTTGCCTTGTTGGAACAACGCGCAGCGCCCACCCTGTCGATGGCGAAGTCTGCGACTCCCGGCAAGAGCACTTGCGAGGATGTCGCCGCCTACCTCGGTGTGCCGCTTCACACGACCGTGAAGTCGCTGGTTCTGGCCACCGACACGAAGGCGCACGGCGACGCACCCGTGCGCACCACGATCTGGCTCGTGCTGATCCGCGGCGACCACACGCTGAATGAAATCAAGACCAGCAAGGTCGACGGACTGAAGGACGGCTTCCGTTTCGCGACGGAGAAAGAGATTCAGTCCGCCTTCGGTTGCAAGCCGGGCTATCTCGGCTTGGTCGGCTTGAGTTCAGGTGTCAAGGTCATCGCAGATCGCACCGTGGCGCGGATGAGTGATTTCATTTGCGGTGCCAACACCGCCGATTTCCACATGACGGGTGTGAACTGGGGTCGTGATGTCCCCGAACCCGAAGTCGTCGCCGACGTGCGCAACGTCGTCGCCGGCGACCCATCGCCTGACGGCAAAGGCGTCCTTGCGCTGCAACGCGGCATCGAGGTCGGCCACGTCTTCTTCCTCGGCACCAAATACAGCCAGGCGATGAACGCGAGCTTTCTCGACGAGACCGGCAAGCCGCAGCTGCTGCAAATGGGCTGCTACGGCATCGGCGTCACGCGAATCCTCGGCGCGGCGATCGAGCAGAGCCACGACGCGCGGGGCATCGTCTGGCCCGCCGCGCTGGCGCCGTTCGAGGCGGTCATCTGCCCGATCGGCTACGAACGCTCCCCGGCTGTGCAGCAAGCCGCCTTGGCTTTGCGCGATGCGCTCGCAGGTCTCGGAGTCGACGTGATCGTCGATGACCGAGGCGAGCGCCCCGGCGCAATGTTTGCGGACTGGGAGCTGATTGGCGTGCCGCATCGATTCGTCGTCTCGGAGCGCGGCCTGACTGCTGGAACACTCGAGTACCAGGGGCGGCGTGACGCGCAAGCAAGCGCCGTGGACATCGAGGGCGCAGCGCAGTTCCTGAAGGCCAAACTGCCGGCATGAGCGGGACCCCCGCTGGGCGGCGCCGAGTCATCCGGTTCGCGGCCGTTTGTGTCCTCGCGCGCCCCGCCCTGCTGATTCGCGAGGCCTTCGCCGGAGCCCAACAACAGGAACCACTGGCCGATGCGATCCGCTCGGCGCTCGCGGCAGCCGTCGCGAGCAGCGCCCCCCCCAGGCCGTCCTTCGAATCACTCGAGGAGCGGCTCAACTACTTGAGCTGGTTGGGCGAGATCAGCAACCGGCTGAAGCGCCGCAAGGCCGAACATGTGGCTCGCGTCGAGTTTCTCGAGACCGTGTGGTACGAGTCCAAGCGAGCCGCACTCGAGCCCGCGCTCGTGCTGGCGATCGTGCAAGTCGAAAGCGCGTTCCGCAAATACGCGATCAGTCCGGCAGGCGCACGCGGGTATATGCAGGTGATGCCGTTCTGGGCGCGATCCATCGGCGACGGCGATGTCGGGCATCTGTTTCACATGCAGACGAATCTGCGCTTCGGCTGCGTGATCCTGCGCCACTACCTGGAGCTGGAAAAGGGCGACCTCTACATGGCGCTCGGCCGCTACAACGGCAGCCGAGGGAAGGCCGAGTATCCCGAGGCCGTGCTTCGTGCGCGAAAGACCTGGGAGTACGTGCGCTCTTGAGTCGATCTCCGCGCCGCGCGTGTCGCCGCGACTACAGACCGTCCCACTGTTTGGGCGC
The DNA here is from genome assembly GCA_040081145.1 of Burkholderiaceae bacterium. Taxonomy (GTDB): domain Bacteria; phylum Pseudomonadota; class Gammaproteobacteria; order Burkholderiales; family Burkholderiaceae_C; genus JAEMQF01. Next base: position 476 of record JBEBHW010000555.1, on the reverse strand, counting down.
CGCCAGCGTCACGCCAAGAAGTGACAACACACGCTCCACCGTTTCATCGACCATCTGCTCGATGCTTTGAGGAAGGTGGTAGAACGCCGGCAGCGGGGGAAAGATCACGCCGCCCATTTCGGTGACCGCCGTCATGTTGCGCAAGTGGGCCAGATTGAACGGCGTCTCGCGAACCATGAGCACCAGCCGGCGCCGCTCTTTCAGCGCCACGTCGGCCGCCCGTGTCAGGAGGTTGTCGGACAAACCCAGGGCGATCGCGGCCAAGGACTTCATGGAACAGGGTGCGACGACCATCGCCTGCGTGACCAATGATCCGCTTGCAATTCTGGCCCCGATGTCTGCCGGGTTGTAGGACACGTCGGCCAGCGCCTCCAAGTCCTTGCGCGCCAGTCCCAATTCATGGTGTGCGCTGATCAGCCCCGCCGCAGTCACGACGAGATGGGTTTCGTTGCCGGTTTCGCGCAAGCGCCGAAGCA
>JBEBHW010000554.1:0-3215 GCA_040081145.1 Burkholderiaceae bacterium | reverse complement strand
CTCGAAGCCCAGGCCAAAGCCCTGGAGAGTTTCTCGCGCGCCGCGGTCGCCGCGCAAAGGCCGCAACTGAATTGGGTTCTGACGGGCTCCAAGGCGGGCGGCGGCAACCGCCCCGGCACGCTGCTCGCGGGCATCAGCTTCAGCATGCCGCTGCTCAACGAAGGCTCAGACTACGGCATCGACGCAGCGAAAAAGCGCGCCGAAGCGGCCAAGCTGCAAAGCCGGGATGCACTGGAAGCGCGCAAGTCGCGGATCGCCGAGGTGCACGAACAAGCCGCGTCGTCGTTCGACCGGGCGCGCCAGACCAGCGCCATCGTTCGCGACAGCAACCAGGTGCGCAACTTCACGCTGCAGCAGTGGCAGCAACTCGCGCGGCGCTCGCTCTTCGACGTGATGTCCGCCGAGAGCGAACACTACAACCTGCGCGTCGCTTACATCAACGCCTTGCACGACGGGCAGCAGGCGTCGGCGTTGTTGCGTTCGTTGGGGTTGGGGATTTCGGCGTGGTTGGAGTAGGGAACAGCCTTCACCGATGTTCGAGCGCCAAGCGCTCAAACTCGCATTCGATATCGCGCACCAGCCCCGGCACATCGAACAACTTCGACTGCCGCCCGTGCTCCGCAAGGAAACGCTTGTACGACGAGACACGCCGCGGGTTCGTGCCGAGCTGCACCGCCAGGCGTTCATAGTCGGCCAGTGAATGGGTGACGAGGTCCGGCAAGCCCACCGCGTGCAGCAGGCTGCCCGCCATGCGCGAGATGTAGCTGCGCCCCGACCAGGTGAGGATGGGCAGGCCCATCCAAAGCGCGTCGCTCGCCGTCGTGCCGGCGTTGTATGGGAACGTGTCGAGCATCAGATCGGCGAGCTGGAAGCGCGCCAGGTAGTCCGGTGGGGCGACGCGCGGCGCGAGGATCAGGCGGTCCCGCGCAACGCCATGTTCGTCGGCACGGCGCAGCAAGTTCGCGTGCGCCCATTCATTGTCGGCGAGCAACCACAGCACGCTCCCCGGTACCTGCCCAAGTATGCCCAACCAGGCGTCAAACACTTCGGGCGTGAACTTGAACGAGTTGTTGAACGAACAGAACACGAAAGCGTCTTGCGGCAGCCCGTAGGTCGCACGCGAAGGCGTCGGCGCCGCTTCTCGCTTTCGGTCGCTGACCTGATAGCAGTGCGGCACGTAGATCGGCTGCTCGGTCATGTAGGGCAGCAGCTCGGGCGGCATGACGAAACGGTCCGCGATGATCCAGTCCACACCGGGCAAGCCGCAGGTCCCGGGCAAACCGAGGTAGCTGACCTGCACCGGCGCCGGCCGCATGCCGACGATGGCCGGGCGTGCGCCGTTTGTCAGGCCTTGCAGGTCGACGAGCACGTCGATGCCCTGCGCCGCGATGAGGCGCGCCGCGCTCGCGTCGTCCAGCGCAGCGATCGGGTGATAGTGCTCGATCGCCGTGCTCAGGCGCTTGCGCAAGGGCGTGCCGTCGTCACGGCTCCATGAAAACGCGTGGACCTCGAAGCGACTGCGATCATGCAGCTCGAACAGCTCGACGCTGAGCAGGCCCACGGCGTGCATGTGCAAGTCGCCCGACAGGTAGCCGACCTTGATCTTGCCCTCGCGCTTCGCGCCGCTCGCGTGGAACGGCAGCGGCGGCGGCTTGGGCACGCGCTCAAAGACGAAACGCTGCGCGGCGAGCAGCTGCAGCGCCGGGTCGTCGCTCGCGCCGAGCATCGCCAGCGCCGACGTGCCGACGAGCAACTGGTTCTGCGTGACCGCGCCGACGGGCTCGTACACCGGCCAGGCGCACTTCTTCTGGCGCAAGTGCACGTAGTGCTGGATCACGTCGCTTTGCGCCGCTTTCAGCGTCAGGCTGGCGCGCATGCAGACTTCGGCGTCGCCATAGCGCCGCTCCTGTTCGTGCAGGCGCGCCATGTTGTTCAGCGCGTGCAGGCGCAATTCGAGTGCGACACCGGGGGCGTCGTTCACGGTTTGCCACTCGGCGAGCGCCTCGCCGGGCCGGCCCAGATGTTCGAGTTGATGCCCGAGGTTCAGCCGCGCGTGCAGGAAGTCGCCGCTCAGCGCCAGCGCCCGCCGGTAGGCGCGCTCGGCGTCGACGTGACGCGACAAGTTGCCCAGCACCGTGCCCCAGTTGAAGCACGCGACGTGCTGCATGGACGAAACGGTGTGCGTGATCCAGGTTTCGTACAGCTCGGCTGCGCCCGCAACTTGCCCGGCCTGCGTCAGCGCTTCGGCAGCGCGCATGAGTTCGGTCAACGCCATGTTTCCGCTGCGCGCCAGCAGCAGGTCGCGCTCGCGTTCGCTGGGTTGACTGAGCGATTGATTCGCTGCGATGGCAGGGTGGTTCAGTTTTTTCATCGGCTCGCTGTGCGGCAAGGGTGAGCGCCGGTCCCGACTCATTGTCCGCAGCGCCTTCACTGCGAGGTCTGCCCAACAACGCAATCATTCGAGGGCAATTCAATTCCCAGCCGCGCCGCAACGCATGGAACCGACGCACAACTGAGCCCGGAACACGCTGCTTTTCGCAGCTAAGCCGGCCTGCCCCGCGACTCAGAATGCCCAGGCGTTCAACACCGCGAGCCGCGCCAAGACCGGAAGAGCTCCGCAGGAAGACAGTCCATGTGCGGCATCGCAGGCATCCACTTCAAGCACGACGTCGCGCGCGCCGTGCTGGACCGCGCCGCCGACCACTTCGCGACGCGCCTGAAGCATCGCGGCCCCGACGCCTTCGGCGCGCACTTCACGCCGCGCGCCGTTTACGCGAATCTGCGACTGGCCATCGTCGACCGCAACGGCGGCAACCAGCCGATCTACGCCCCTGATCCGGCGCGTGGCATCGTCTACAACGGCGAGGTCTACAACTGGCAGTTGCTGCGCGCCGGGCTGGAGGCCGACTACCCGTTCACGACGCACGCCGACACCGAAGTCGTTCTTGCCAATGTGCTCGCCAAGGGCGACACCGGCCTGGCGCAGCTCAACGGCATGTTCGGCCTGTGCATCTGGGACGACCGCGACGGCTCGTTCCTGCTCGCGCGCGACCGCTTCGGCGCCAAGCCGCTCTACGTCTACGAAGACGAACACTGCATCGCGTTCGCTTCAGAGTTGCGCACGTTGCTCGGGCTCCCGGGCCTGGACCACACGCTGGACAAAATCGGCTTCCAGGACTACCTGAGCTACCGCTACAACCTCGCCCCGCACACCA
>JBEBHW010000024.1:0-13746 GCA_040081145.1 Burkholderiaceae bacterium | reverse complement strand
TAGTGGCGCGTGATGTGGCCGCCCTTGAAGCGCGCATCGGCGACTTGCGTGAACAAGGGCTGCAGCTCGAGCACCGCGACGAGCGCCTCGCGCAGTTCGGGCGCACAGCTCGTTCCGCCCACTGTGCCCAGGTTCAGATGGTTCAGGCGTCCTTCAAAGAGCCACGGCAACTCCGACTTGATGCTGTGCGCGTCAAACAAGACAGCGTGGCCGTGCCACTCCTTGAGGCGCGCGAGTTCGAGCGCGACCGCCGCGTGGAAGGGGCGCCAGTATTTGTCGACGCGCCGCGCGACTTCCTCCTGACCCGGCGCCGCACCCTCGCGGTAGAGCGCGTCGCCGTTGAAGAAGCGCGTTGGGCACAGCTCCGTGTTGTTTGCGTTCGCATACATGGGCTTGTTGTCGGGCGGGCGGTTCAGGTCGACCACATAGCGCGAAAAGCGCGGAACGATGAGGCTCGCACCGAGTTTCTTGACGAAGGCGTAGAGGCGCTCGAGGTGCCAGTCGGTGTCTTCCACGTCGGCAGCGCGTGGCACGAAGTGCGGCCGCAGATCTTGCGGAATCTCGGTTCCTGCGTGCGGCACGCTGACGAGCAGCGGCGTCGTGCCGCGATACAGGGTGAAGGTGGCCGGCTCTCGCGTCACTCGCGCCTCCCATCTTGCGCCGACCAGCCCAGCCACCAACCCGCAGCGCCGGCTGACGCCGGCTCGAAGCGGCACGGCTCGGGGCCAAGATGCCAGACCAAGGTCAAGGAGGGCAGGGCGATGGCTTCGCCTGCGTTGCAGTGCAGCGTTCCCGCGACGATGGTGAACAAGCCGCGCTCGTCGAACGGCTCGTCCCACGCCTGACCTTCCTGCACGCGCGACATTCGCGCCCGGCCGCTGCGCAGCATCAGGTTCAAATCTCGGGTCGGCCCACCGAGCAGCGAACATTCGGGCGCTGCAGCACCATCGAATTGCAGCGCGGATGAGTCTGCAGTGACGCTGCGCACCTCTTGACCGAAGCGCAGTGCCACGCCAGCCCCGGACACCACGCCGAACCAGCGCTGCACGCCGGGGAAGGCCGAGAACGGGCCGTCTCGAGTGATGTCGGCCAGGCTGATTCGCAATTGCCATTCACCGTCTGCAGGACGCGTCAGCAATTCGCGCGTTTGCCCGCCGCCGTTGCGCCATGCCGAGGGCGGCACGCTGTGGCCTTGCACTTGCACCTTGCGCTGCGCGAGGGTCATGGCGACTCGATTGCTGCGCCTTGCTCCCACAACAGGGGGAACAAGGGGTGGTGCATCGGCGCACCCGCGGCGAGTTCTTCGGGCAGGCCCGCAAACTCGGGCGACGTGATCCAACGCCTCGGTGCGTGACGAACATCGTCGCCGAGCAAGCGCAGCGAAAACACGCGCCTGCGCCGCCCGGCGTCCACACCTGCCGCCGCGTGCAGCGCAAGCATGTGGAAACACACGACGTCGCCCGGCGCGAGTTCCCAGCCGAGGATGCGGTGCCGGTCGCGCTGCGCGTCGACGTCGGGCAGGTCGGCGAGGCTGCCTTCGGGAAACCACTTCGCCTGCTTGTCCATGAACGAGCGCGGCATCAGCCAAGGCCCGCGGTGCGAGCCGGCGACGAACTCGAGCGTCGAGTGCCGCGCCACGGGGTCCACCGGGATCCACATGCTGCAGTTCTGCAAACCCTCGACGTTGTAATAGGGCTGGTCCTGGTGCCACGGCGTGGGCTGGCGCGTGCCGGCCTCCTTGGTCAGCATGTGGTCGTGGTACAGGCGTGCCGTCGTACTTTGCATGAGGCGCGCAGCGGTCTGCGCGAGCGGCGTCTCGAAAATGATGCGCTGGTAGTGCGGATTGTCTTGCCAACAGCAGAAGTCTTCGATGAACAGGCCCGGGTCGTCGGCCTGGCTCGCGACTTTGGCGCGCGGGCTGGGCTGGGCGAGGTTCGCGTCGATGCCGGCGCGCAGGATCGCCACTTCGTCGGCGCTCAACAGGCCGCGAATGCAGACTGCGCCGTCGACCTGGTACGCATTCACGCTTGTCTCGTCGACCCGCTCGCGCACGCGGGCCGACGCACCCTGGCGCAGGGCCAGGGTGCGCGCGGCGAGCGCGGCGGAGTCGATCATGGCTTGAATTCTCCCTGCAAAGCGTAGCGCTTGCCGGGGTGAACCAGGCGCGCCAGCGTGATCGGCACGCCCCGGCTCATGGTGCGGCGAACGATCACCAGGCAGGGTTCGCCGGCGCTCAGGTTGAGCAGCGCCGCTTCCTGCGGTGTGGGCGCGCTCGCTTCGATCGAATACTGCGCTTCCCACAGCGGTGCGACCTGGAGCAGGTACAGCGTGGGCGTGATGCGCGTGAAGTCGTTTTTCAGATAGTCGGGGGCACGCGCCGGATTCACGAAGCGGTCTTCGCATTGCAGCGGATCGCCGTCCTCCAAATGCACGATCAGCGTGTGGAACACGGCCGCCCCGGCGCTGACGCCGAGTTGCAGCGCCAGCGCGGGGGGCGCTTTCTCCTCGCGCGCGAGATGGACCTGGGCCTCGTGACGGTGGCCGCGCGCGACGATTTCTTCATGCAGATCGCGGATCGTCAAGGTCGACGACACGCGGTGCAGCGGCGCGGCGAAGGTGCCCACGCCCTGCACGCGCTCGATCAGTCCCTCGCTTTGCAGTTCGCGCAAGGCGCGGTTCACCGTCATGCGGCTCACGCCGAACAGCGCCACGAGTTCGGCTTCGGAGGGCATCAACGCGTCAGGCGGCCAGCGGCCGCTCGCGAGCTCTTCCTTCAAGTACTGCTTGACTCTCGCGTAAGGGGCGATCCGCATGGGTGCCAACGGGCCTCGAGTGTCGCGACGCTGTTCGCGGGTCGTGTCGGGCGGGTGAGGCTTGGGGAAAACCATGAGCACAAGCTTACTTGACTAGTCTTGTCTAGACAAGTAGAGTTTGCCCCATCTTCACGGAGACCGCGATGACCGACCTCTCCAACACCGCCCACCTCGCCCAGCCGCACCCGGTTCGCGCACCGCGCGGCACCGCCTTGAGCTGCAAGAACTGGCTCATCGAAGCCGCGTACCGGATGATCCAGAACAACCTCGACCCCGAGGTCGCGGAGAACCCGGACGCGCTCGTCGTCTATGGCGGCATCGGCAAGGCCGCGCGCAACTGGGAGTGTTTCGAGGCGATCCTGCGCGCACTGCGCGCGCTGCGCGAAGACGAGTCGCTGCTCATCCAGTCGGGCAAGCCGGTGGGCGTGTTTCGCACCCACGTCGACGCGCCGCGCGTGCTCATCGCGAACTCGAACCTCGTTCCCAAGTGGTCGACGTGGGAGCACTTCCACGAACTCGATCGCAAGGGCCTGATGATGTACGGCCAGATGACGGCCGGCTCGTGGATTTACATCGGCAGCCAGGGCATCGTGCAGGGCACGTATGAGACGTTTGTCGAAGCGGGGCGCCAACACTATGGAGGAAGCCTTGCGGGCCGCTGGATTCTCACTGCCGGGTTGGGGGGCATGGGCGGCGCGCAGCCGCTCGCCGCCACCTTCGCCGGCGCGTGCTCGCTGAACATCGAATGCCAGCAATCGCGAATCGACTTCCGGCTTCGCTCGCGTTACCTCGACGAGCAAGCCAGCAACCTCGACGACGCACTCGTGCGAATCGCGAAGTACACCGCCGCGGGACAAGCCGTCTCGATCGGCCTGCTCGGCAACGCCGCCGAAGTGCTTCCCGAATTGCTGAAACGCGCGAGATTGCCCAGCTCGGCGGGCGGCATGAAGCCCGATCTGGTGACCGACCAGACCTCCGCACACGACCTGGTGCACGGCTACTTGCCTGCCGGCTGGTCCGTCGAAAGCTGGCGCGCCGCGCAGGCCGACTCGAGCCAACACGCGGCGCTGCGCAACGCCGCAGCGCGCAGTTGCGCGGTGCACGTGCAGGCGATGCTCGACTTCCAGGCGCTGGGCATCCCCACGGTGGACTATGGCAACAACATCCGCCAGGTCGCGTTCGACGAAGGCGTGAAGAACGCCTTTGACTTCCCGGGCTTCGTGCCGGCCTACATCAGGCCGCTGTTCTGCCGCGGCAAGGGGCCGTTTCGCTGGGTCGCGCTGTCGGGCGACCCGGAAGACATCCACAAGACGGACCGCAAGATGAAAGAGCTGTTCCCTGAGGATGCGCACCTGCACCGCTGGCTCGATATGGCCAGTGAGCGCATCGCGTTCCAGGGCCTGCCGGCGCGCATTTGCTGGATCGGCCTGGGGGAGCGGCACCGCGCCGGCTTGGCGTTCAATGAAATGGTCAAGTCGGGCGAGTTGAAAGCGCCTATCGTCATCGGCCGCGATCACCTCGATTCGGGCTCAGTCGCCTCACCGAACCGAGAAACCGAAGCGATGCGCGACGGCAGCGACGCCGTCTCCGACTGGCCGCTGCTCAACGCGCTGCTGAACACGGCGAGCGGCGCGACCTGGGTGAGCTTTCATCACGGTGGCGGCGTGGGCATGGGGTATTCGCAGCACGCCGGCGTTGTGATCGTTTGCGACGGCAGCGACGCAGCGGCCAAGCGCATCGAGCGCGTGCTGTGGAACGACCCCGCGACGGGTGTGATGCGCCACGCCGACGCGGGCTACGACACAGCCGCTGCTTGCGCGCGCGAGCAAGGCCTGAACCTGCCGATGTTATGACGGAGATTCTGCTGCGCCCCGGGCGCCTGACACTCGACGATCTGCTCGCGGTTCACGCCAACGGCACGGCGCTCGCGCTCGACCCCGGCGCCTTGCCGGGCATCCAAGCCGCAGCGGCGATCGTGCAGCGCGCCGCCGCCGGCGACGCGCCGGTGTACGGCGTCAACACCGGCTTTGGCAAACTCGCGTCGACACGCATCGGCGAAGCCGACCTCGCGACGCTGCAAGTGAACCTGATCCGCTCGCATTCGGTGGGCGTGGGCGAGCCGCTCGCACCGCCAATCGTGCGCCTCATGCTCGCGTTGAAAGCGGCGAGCCTGGCGCGTGGCGCTTCCGGGGTGCGCCCGGTCGTGATTCAAACGCTGCTCGCCGCGTACAACGCCGGCCTCGTCCCCTATGTGCCGAGCCAAGGGTCGGTGGGCGCGTCGGGCGACCTCGCGCCGCTGTCGCACATGACGCTCGCGCTCATCGGCGAGGGCGAGTTCCTGGTGGGCGGCAAGCGCCGGCCCGCTGCGGCCGTGTTGCAAGAGGCCGGCATCGTGCCGCTCGTGCTCGCCGCCAAGGAAGGGCTGGCGCTGATCAACGGCACGCAGGTCTCGACGGCGCTGGCTTTGCACGCGCTATTCAGCTTCGAGCCGGTGTTGGAGTCTGCACTCGTGATCGGCGCGCTGACAGTGGACGCCGCGCGCGGCAGCGACGGCCCGTTCGACCCGCGCATTCATCTGCTGCGCGGCCAGCCGGGGCAGATCGACGTGGCGCAGTACTACCGCGCCCTGCTCGCCGGCAGCGCGATCCGCCTGTCGCACCTGGAAGGCGACGACCGTGTCCAAGACCCGTATTGCCTGCGTTGCCAGCCGCAAGTCGTGGGCGCGTGCCTGGACCAGTTGCGCCATGTCGCGCGCGTGCTCTTGATCGAGGCGAACGCCGTCACCGACAACCCGCTCGTGCTGGCGGATTCCGGCGAAATGGTCTCGGGCGGCAACTTCCACGCCGAGCCGGTGGCGCTGGCCGCGGACGGCTGCGCCCTGGCGATCGCCGAAGTCGGCGCGATCGCCGAGCGCCGCATCGCGATGCTGATCGACTCCGGCGTGTCGCGCCTGCCGCCGTTCCTGACGCGCGACGCTGGTCTGAACAGCGGCTTGATGATTGCGCACGTCACTGCCGCGTCGCTCGCCTCGGAAAACAAGTCGCTCGCGCACCCGGCGAGTGTGGATTCGCTGCCGACTTCGGCGAACCAGGAAGACCATGTCTCGATGGCCACGTTCGCGGCGCGGCGCCTGCAGGCGATGATCACGAACACGGCGCACATTCTGGGAATCGAGTTCCTCGCCGCGGCGCAAGGCATCGACTTCCTGCGCCCCTTGCGCAGCAGCGCGCCGCTCGAACAAGCGCACGCGCTGCTGCGCGCGCAGTGCCCGATGATCGAGCGCGACCGTTACCTCGCGCCGGACATCGAACACGCGACAACCCTCGTCACGCAAGGTGCGCTGTCACGCGTGTTCCGGTCGTTGCCGGGTTTGCCCGCGCTCTGGATTGCAGCCTGAGCCGCCATCATTGCATCGATCCGATTTACCGTTGTTCCACTGAAGGAGTGAGCATGATGAAGTTGTTGAGCACCACGCTGGCCGTTGCAGCGAGCACCCTGTTGGTCGGTACCGTGCAGGCGCAGGAGACCAAAGTCACGCTCGCCATGTCGGGCTGGACCGGCTTCGCCCCGCTCACGCTCGCGCGCGACGCCGGGCTGTTCAAGAAGCACGGCCTGGAAGTCACGATCAAGAAGATCCCGCAAAAAGACCGGCACCTCGCGATCGCCTCGGGCGACGTGCAATGCGCGGCCACCACCGTCGAGACCTGGATCGTCTGGAACGCGAACGGCGTGGCGACGACACAAATCTTTCAGCTCGACAAGAGCTTCGGCGCCGACGGCATGGTGGTCAAGCCCGGCATCACGAAGATCACCGACCTGAAAGGCAAGACCGTCGCGGCGAGTGCGCCCGGCACGGCGCCCTACTTCACGCTCGCCTGGATGCTGAAGAAAAACGGCATGTCGATGAAAGACGTGAAAGTCGTCAACCTCGAGCCGCAAGCCGCCGCAAACGCGATGATCGCCGGCACCGACGGCGTGGACGCGGCGATGACGTATGAGCCTTACCTCGGCGCGGTGCGCGCCAAGCCCGAAGCCGGCAAGATCATCGCGACGACGCTCGACTATCCGATGATCATGGACACCGTGGGCTGCACGCCGAAGTTCCTGGCCGAAAACCCGAAAGCCGCGAAGGGCCTGGCCGACGCCTACTTCGACGCCGTGGCAATGATCAAGGCCGATCCGAAGAAGAGCTTCGAGATCATGGGCGCGGACGTGAAGCAGAACGCCGAAACGTTCGAGAAGAGCCAGGCCTACCTGCGCTGGCAAGATCGCGAAGCGAACCAGAAGTTCTTCGCCGCTGAACACGCGGTATTCAGCAAGGAAGCGGCGGAGCTGCTGCTCGAGGCGGGAATCATTCGTCAGATGCCCGACATGAGCAAGCTCGCCGACACGCGTTTCCTGAAGTGAGCGTGCGATGAAGCCGCTCCAGCCTGTCGACCCGGCAACTCGCGTCGTCCTGGGCGTGAGCTTCTTCGTCGTGTTCGTCGCCGCATGGTCGATCGCGACCTTCGGCGGCTTCGTGCAGAAGACCTTTCTCGCCGACCCGGTGACGATGGTGCGTTCTGGCGTCACGCTGCTCACGAAATACGGCTTTGCCTACGACATCGGCATGACGGTGTGGCGCGTGCTTGGCGGCTTCGTCATTGCCGCGGCGCTCGCCTTGCCGCTGGGTGTGGCGATGGGCGCGTACAAACCGGTCGAGGCCTTCTTCGAGCCCTTCGTTTCGTTCGCGCGCTACCTGCCGGCCTCGGCATTCATTCCGCTGCTCATTCTCTGGGCAGGCATCGGCGAAGCACAAAAACTCTGCGTGATCTTCATCGGCAGCTTCTTTTCGCTCGTGCTGATGATCTCGGTGAGCGTGGGCAATACGCGGCGCGACCTCGTCGAGGCGGCGTACACCCTGGGCGTGAGCGACCGTGGCCTGATCCGCCGCGTGCTGATTCCCGGCGCGGCGCCCGAGATCGCGGAGATTTTGCGCATGGTGCTCGGCTGGGCGTGGACGTATGTGATCGTCGCCGAGCTGATCGGTGCCTCCAGCGGCATCGGCCACATGATCACCGACAGCCAGGCGCTGCTCGCCACCGATCAAATCATCTTTGGCATCATCGTCATCGGCCTGATCGGCCTGGTCAGCGACTTCGCTTTTAAATGGGCGAACCTGCGGATGTTTCCGTGGGCACAGCTCGGGCGCTGAAGGGCCACTCCAGCATGGGCATCCTCCTCACCGTGCGCGGCGTTTCCAAGCGATTCAAATCGGGAGCGCGCGAAACGCTCGCGCTGCAAGCCACCGATCTGGACGTTGCCGAAAATGACTTCATCACGATCCTGGGGCCCAGCGGCTGCGGGAAGAGCACGCTGCTGCGCATCGTCGCCGGGCTGGAAACCCAGAGCACCGGCGACGTGCTGTTGGATGGCAAGCGGATCGAAGGGCCGGGCGCGGACCGCGGCATGGTTTTCCAGAGCTACACGCTGTTTCCCTGGCTGACAGTGCTGGAGAACGTTTGCTTCGGTTTGCGCGAGCGCGGCGCTGCGCGCGATGAGCAATTGCACATCGCCAACGGCTTTCTCGCCAAGGTCGGGCTGGCGGGTTTCGCGAACCACTTCCCCAAGCAATTGTCGGGCGGCATGCAGCAGCGCACCGCGATTGCGCGCGCACTCGCGAACAGCCCGCGCATGTTGTTGATGGACGAGCCGTTCGGCGCGCTGGACCACCAGACACGCGAGCTGATGCAGGAGTTGCTGCTGGGCATCTGGGAGGGGGAGCGCAAGACCGTCCTGTTCGTCACGCACGACATTGACGAATCCGTGTTCATGGCGAGCCGCGTTGTCGTGATGAGCGCGCGCCCGGGGCGCATCAAGCTCGACCGCGCAGTGAACCTGCCGCACCCGCGCCACTATTCGGTGAAGACGAGCCCGGAGTTCACCGAGCTGAAGGCCGAACTGACGGAGCAGGTTCGGGTTGAGGTGAGGGCCGCGCAAGAGGCTGGCGTGGCGATCCCGTCCTGAGGAGCGAGGCATGGAACAAATCACCGACTACTTCGGCGCCGAGCGGCGCGGCACGATCTACCTCAACTGGCTGCAAACGTTGCCGGCTTGAGGGCGTTGCCGCGATCCTGAAATCGCCGGGGGCGATGATTAGCGAATCGTCGTGCGAAATGCGCGCAGGCGTTCAACCTCGAGCTTGATGGCGGGTGCGAAACCCTTGCGCCGGTTGCGCTGGTCGGCGCGCAGTGACGCCAGGAGTTCGTCGCAACGCTGCCGGTCCGACCAGGCGTGCGCGAGTGAGTTGACGATGCGCGGGTATTGCTCACTCAGCGCGGTGGGGCGCACGATCCGCGGCAGCTTGACCAGCCAGTCGATGGCGGAGCCGGAAAGGGCGCGATCGGTCGGTTCGGGCTTGCGCCGGCGACCAATCCAGAACTCCGCGGTTGTCGTCGGATCGACCACGCCGTCCGGCAACAGATCGAGCACCTTGCGGGCCTCGCTGAGGTCGGTCGGCTCAAAGTCGATCGAGCCGGGGTGGCGTTGCGGACTGTGCATGCAGATCACTCTAATGTGACATCGGCCACGGGTCTACACCTTGAACGAGGGAGGTCAGTGTTTGCACCGAGGCTGTAGGGGGTTCGGGGCCGACGCGAACCGCGCGCCCGACGGCTTGCTGCGCCACCCGTGCCGCGCTGGCGTCTGCCGCATGCACGCGCGCCAGAGCATCGCCGCGCTCGACACGCGCTCCGAGCGCGACGACGTGCGACAGGCCCACACGCGGGTCCACCGCGTCGCCCGGGCGTTGCCGGCCGCCGCCCAGCGCAACCACGGCCAGCCCGAGCGCACGCGTGTCGATGTGGGCCACGAAACCGGCGTGGGCTGCGGTCACGTCGCACTGCACCGGGGCGATGGGCAACATGGCGTCGTGCAGCACGTCGCGCGGCCCGCCCAAGCCCGCGACCATGCGCGCGAAGCCCTGCGCAGCCGCGCCGCTGGTGAGTGCGTGGCTCGCGGCAACCCGGCCGGCTTGCGGCGAATCGGCCAGGCCGCCCAGGTGCAGCAACTGCGCGGCCAGCGCCAGTGTCACTTCCAGCAGGCGCGGCTCGCGCGCAGTGGCTTGCACGCCGGTCAGAAAATCGAGCGCTTCGCGGACTTCGAGTCCGTTGCCCGCCGTCGTCCCGAGCACCTGGTTCATGTCGGTGATCAGCGCCGTGCAGCGCAGTCCGGCGCCACGCGCCACGTGCACCAGGCTCTGTGCGAGTTGCTGCGCCTGCGCCGACGTCGTGCAGAACGCGCCATTGCCGACTTTCACGTCCAGGACAAGCGCGTCCAATCCGGCAGCAAGCTTCTTGCTCAAGATGCTTGCGACGATCAACGGCACCGACTCGACCGTCGCAGTGACATCGCGAATCGCGTACAGGCGCCGGTCCGCCGGTGCCAGCTGCTCACTCGCGCCGAGGATGGCACAGCCGGCGTCGCGCAAGGTGCGCAGCAAGACGTCGCGGCTGGGCGTGACGCTGTAGCCCGGCAGGGCCTCGAGTTTGTCGAGCGTGCCGCCGGTGTGCCCCAGGCCGCGCCCGCTGAGCATCGGCACCACGCCGCCACACGCCGCCACGATGGGGGCGAGCAGCAGGCTCACCTTGTCGCCCACGCCGCCGGTGGAGTGTTTGTCGAGCACCGGCCCTGGCAGATTCGCTTCGCGCCAGTCGAGCACGCTGCCTGAGCGCGTCATCGCCAGCGTCAGCGCCACCGTCTCGGCGGCGTCCATGCCGCGCCAGAGCACCGCCATCGCCAGGGCGGCGGTCTGGCTGTCGCTCCAGCTGGCGTGCGTCAGGCCCAGCACGAAGTCGTCGATTTGCGCCGCGCTGAGTGCGCCGCCATCGCGCTTGATTCGGATGATGTCCTGCGGCGGATCGTTCATGATCGGCGCAGGGTTCAATTCACGCGCTGGATGCGCTGCGGCATGTCGCGTGGCAGCGCGGGTTGACTCGCGAGGTAGGCCTCCAACGCGTCGACGTCCATCACGCCAGTGCGCGCGTCGCGCCCGAGTTTCAGCGCCTGAAAGTTGTCGCCACCGCTGCTCAGGAAGCTGTTCACCGTGACGCGGTAGTTCGCTTCGGGATCGAGCGTCTTGCCCTTGATCTGCACGCTGCCCGCCACAACGCGTTGCCCCACAGGGCGGCTCGCGTCCCAGGCGTAGCCGAAGCCGGTCGACACCTGCAGGATGCGCGGGCGCGGCTGATTCAGCCATTGCGCCTCCAGCACTTGCAGCAACTGCGCGCCGCTCAGCGTCAGCGTGACGAGGTTGTTGTAGAACGGTTGCACCGCGAACAGGTCTTCGTAGCGCACTTCGCCCCCGGGTGCGGGAACGAGCGCCGCGCGCACGCCGCCCGGGTTCATCAGCGCGAGTTGCGCGCCGCCGCGATCTGCGGCGCGCGTTGCGGCGAGTTGCGCGTCGGCGATCACCTGGCCGATAGGGCTTTCGCCTGCCGGGGTTTCGTCGCGCGAGAGTGCGCCGGGCAAGTGCGCGACGATGCGCTTGGCGAGCGGCGCGGCGAGCTGTTGGTAGGCGGCGATCAACTGCGTCTGCGCCGCGTCGGGGGCGAAGCGGTCGGTGCGCACGATCACGTTGTTCGCCGCGGCCGAGATCACGTCGCCGCTTTGCGGGTCGAGCTGGAGGTCGATCTCGCTGACGATGGTGCCGAATTTGTCGGCGCTCGTCACCAGGCGCCCGTCGATGCGGCAGGTATACGCGCGGTGCGTGTGGCCGCTCACGACCAGGTCCACGGCTTTGTCGAGCTTACTCACGATCTCGACGATCGGCCCGCTGATGCCGGGGCATTCGTTGTAGTCGCCGCTGGGCATTCCACCCTCGTGGATGAGCACGACGATCGCCTCGATGCCTTGCGCGCGCAATTGCGGTACGAGTTCGTTGACGGTCTGCGCCTCGTCGCGAAACGTGAGGCCGGCCACTCCCGAGGGCACGACGATCGTCGGCGTGTCTTTCAGCGTCAACCCGATGAAGGCCACAGGGATGCCTTCGAAACGTTTGACGTGCACCGCCGGAAACAGCGTCTTGCCGCTGGTCTGCACGACCGTGCTCGCTGCGAGGTACTTGAAGTTCGCTCCGGCAAACGGCTTCGGCCCCTTGCAACCGCCGCTCGGGTGGCAGCCGCCGCTTTGCATGCGCAGCAACTCAGGCCTGCCGTGGTCGAACTCGTGGTTGCCCACGGCCGACGCTTCCAGCCCCATCAGGTTCAGCGATTCGATCGTCGGCTCGTCGTGGAACAGCGCCGAGAGCAGCGGGCTCGCGCCGATCAGGTCGCCCGCGGCGACGAAGATGTGGTTGCTGTTCTTGCGCCGCAGCTCCGTGATCGCGCTGGCCATGTGGGCGGCGCCGCCTGCGGCCACGTTGAGCGTCTTCGCCGGGTCGGCCGGGTCCTTGATGCGAATTCCGCCGAGCGGGGGCAACAAGTTGCCGTGGAAGTCGTTGATCGCCAGCACTTTCACGGCCACCGGCGCCGTCGCACGCGGTGGTGTGGTGGCGCACGCGCCGAGCAGCGCAGCGAGCAGGGCGACAAAGAGTTTCCAGGGGCTCATGGGTCTTCTCGTTCAGGCGTGGCGTCGGGCAGGAGACTTCAGCGCAGCGCACAGTGTAGGCAGGCGGCGCCGGCGCACGGGCGGGTTAGACTGAATCCATGCACGCTTCCACCGCCCTCTCGCACATCACCGTCATCGACTTGACTCGGGTTCGCGCCGGGCCGACGGCGGTGCGCCAGCTCGCCGACTGGGGCGCGCAAGTCATCAAGATCGAAATGCCGCCCAACATGGACGAAGGCGACGGAGTCGGTGGCCCGCGCGACGACAGCGACTTTCAGAACGTGCACCGCAACAAGCGAGGCATGACGCTGAACCTCAAGTCGCCTGAAGGCGTCGCGATCCTGAAGAAGTTGGTGGCGCGCGCCGACGTGCTCGTCGAGAACTACCGGCCCGACGTCAAGGGGCGACTTGGCTTCGGTTACGCCGCCATGGCCGCGATCAACCCGCGCCTCATCTACGCGAGCATCTCCGGCTACGGCCAGGACGGCCCGTACCGCCTGCGCCCTGGCTTCGACCAAATCGCACAGGGCATGGGCGGCCTGATGTCGATCACCGGCCTGCCCGGCCAGGGCCCGGTGCGAGTGGGCATTCCGGTCGCCGACTTGTGCGCAGGCATTTTTTGCGCGTACGGCATCAGCGTCGCGCTGATTGAGCGCGAGAAATCGGGCCTCGGGCAGTGGGTGCAGTCCTCGCTGCTGCAAGCGCAACTCTTCATGCTCGACTTCCAGGCCGCACGCTGGTTGATGAAAGGCGAAGTCGCGGGGCAGGCCGGCAACAACCACCCCACGTCGATCCCCACCGGCGTCTACAAAACACGCGACGGCCACATGAACCTGGCCGTGTCCGGGCACAAGATCTGGGTCCGGTTTTGCGAGGCGATCGGCGCACCCGAACTCGCGACGCACCCCGACTACGCGAGTGCGTCGCTGCGCTCGAAAAACCGCGACGCCTTGCACGCCGATCTGGAGGCTTACCTCAAAGACCGCGATACCGCGGCGTGGATCACCTTGTTCAACGAAGCGGGCGTGCCGAGCGGCCCAATCTACGCGATCGATCAGGCCTTTGCCGACCCGCAGGTGCAGCACCTGGGAATTGCGCAGAACCTGGGGGGCACCGCCTATCTCGGCCAGCCGGTGAGTTTGAGCCGCACGCCGAGCCGCATCGTCACGCACCCGCCGGCCTTGGGTGAACACACAAACGACGTGCTGCGTGAACTCGGATATTCAAGCAGCGCCATCGATCAGCTGAAGAGCCAGGGAATCGTCTAGGAAAACCAAATGCCCAGCGAAAAAATGATCTCGAAAAAGGACAACGGCGTCGGCTGGATGATCCTGAACAACCCCGAACG
>JBEBHW010000553.1:0-3241 GCA_040081145.1 Burkholderiaceae bacterium | reverse complement strand
CGGCTGGGCAGCGGCGCGCAGGCGCGGCTCGTCGATACGAGCCAGCGAATTGAGGCCGACACAGCGCTTTCCATCATTACCGACAAGGACGCCGATGGCCTCGAGCTGATCCGCCACTCGACGGCGCACCTGCTCGCCTACGCCGTGAAAGAGCTGTTCCCTGACGCGCAGGTGACCATCGGTCCGGTGATCGAGAACGGGTTTTTCTACGATTTCGCATACAAGAGGCCGTTCACGCCTGAGGACTTGGTCGCGATCGAAGCGAAGATGAGCGAACTCGCGCGCAAAGACGAACCCGTCGTGCGCCGGATCCTGCCGCGCGACGATGCGGTGGCCTATTTCAAGGGCCAGGGCGAGGCGTACAAGGCCGAAATCATTGCCAGCATCCCGGCCGGCGAAGACGTGTCGCTCTATCGCGAAGGCAAGTTTGAAGACCTCTGCCGCGGCCCGCATGTGCCAAGCACGGGGAGGCTCAAGCACTTCAAGTTGATGAAAGTCGCGGGTGCCTATTGGCGCGGCGACCATCGCAACGAGATGCTGCAACGCATTTACGGCACGGCGTGGGCGACCAAGGAGGCACTGGCGCAGCACCTGCTGATGATTGAGGAGGCGGAGAAGCGCGATCACCGCAAACTGGGCCGCGAACTCGACCTGTTCCATGTGTCAGACCACGCGCCGGGCCTGGTTTTCTGGCACCCCAAAGGTTGGACGGTGTGGCAAATGGTCGAGCAGTACATGCGCGCCGTCTACCGCGACAACGGCTACCAGGAAGTGAAAGGGCCGCAAATCCTCGACCGGGGCCTCTGGGAAAAGACGGGGCACTGGGACAACTACCGCGACAACATGTTCGTCACGGAGTCGGAAAAGCGCGACTACGCGCTGAAACCGATGAACTGCCCGGGCCATGTGTTGATCTTCAAGTCGCAGATGCGCAGCTACCGTGACCTGCCGCTGCGCTACGGCGAGTTTGGCCAATGCCACCGCAACGAGCCAAGCGGCGCGCTGCACGGCATCATGCGCGTGCGCGGCTTCACGCAAGACGACGGGCACATCTTCTGTACCGAGGAGCACATCCTCGACGAGTGCGTGGCGTACACGGCGCTGCTGCAGAAGGTCTACGCCGATTTCGGCTTCACGGAGATCATCTACAAGGTCGCGACGCGCCCTTCGAGCCGTGTCGGCACCGACGCGCAATGGGACACTGCCGAACACGCCGTCATGGAGTCGCTGCGCCGCTCGGGCTGCGAATTCATCGTCTCGCCCGGCGACGGCGCGTTTTACGGGCCGAAGATCGAATACACGCTGAAAGACGCGATCGGCCGGCAGTGGCAGTGCGGCACGATGCAGGTCGACTTCAACACGGCCGAGCGCCTGGGAGGCGAATACGTGACGGAAACGAGTGGCCGTGCGAACCCCGTGATGCTGCACCGGGCGATCATCGGCAGCTTCGAGCGCTTCATCGGCATCCTGTTGGAACAACACGCCGGGGCTTTGCCGGCGTGGCTTGCGCCAGCGCAAGTGAGCGTGCTGACGATCACCGAGAGTCAGGCCGATTACGCGGAAAGCGTGGTCAAGGCGCTGCAAAAACAAGGACTTAGGGCTGAAGCCGACTTACGGAACGAGAAAATTGCCTATAAAATCCGGCAGCATTCGTTGCAAAAGGTTCCGTACATCCTCGTCGTAGGCGACAAGGAGAAGGCAAATGGGACCGTTGCCGTGCGCGCCCGGGGAAACGTTGACCTCGGGGTTTTGCCGCTGGCCGACTTCCACTCGATGCTCGCCAACGACATTCACCAGCGGACTTGAATCAAGTATCCGGGCGCGTTGTGTTGTGTATTGGGCCGCCCACTTGCCTTGGGGGTCCGCTGAAAGGGCTTGAACATCGCTACATCTTTTGCTGACCGCCGTACTCCGAACGCAGAGCGCAAACACCGCCTGAACCGCGAGATCATGGCACCGGAAGTCCGCCTCAACGGGCCTGAGAACGAACCCCTGGGAATCGTGAGCATCACTGAGGCGCTGCGCTTGGCGGGCGAGCAGGACGTTGATCTGGTGGAAATCGTCGCCCAGGCCGATCCCCCGGTGTGCCGCCTGATGGACTACGGCAAGTTCAAGTATCAGGAGCAAAAGAAGGCCGCGGAAGCGAAGTCGAAGCAAAAGATCGTCGAGGTCAAGGAAGTCAAATTCCGCCCGGGAACCGACGAGGGCGACTATCTGATCAAGATGCGCAACTTGCGCCGCTTCATCGATGAAGACGGCGACAAAGGCAAAGTGACGTTGCGCTATCGGGGCCGCGAAATCGCCCACCAGGACATCGGCATGCGCCTCCTGGAGCGGATTCGCGACGAGTTGGCCGACGTGTCGGTGGTGGAACACATGCCCAAGCTGGAAGGGCGGCAGATGATCATGGTGCTGGCGCCCAAGCGAAAACAGTGAGTCCCCAGGCGGCGCGAACGCCGCCGCCCCCGTGGGGGTCTGAGCAGCCCGGCAAAGCCGGAACTACTCAGGCAAGCGAGATTGGTAGAGTTCCGAAGCCGCGGTCTGGTCGACGCGGCTTCGACAAGAAGCGACTTCAGGCCTACAAGACGGCAAACACCTTGCCGGCGCCTGCTGGAGCAACCTAGAAGGAGGCTTTCATGCCCAAGATGAAGACCAAGAAGAGCGCGGCCAAGCGGTTTCGCGTTCGCCCGGGAGGCACCGTGAAACGCGGTCAAGCGTTCAAGCGCCACATCCTGACGAAGAAGACGACGAAGAACAAACGCCACTTGCGCGGCGCCGTGAACGTGCACCCCACGAACATGGGCCACATGGCGCAAATGTTGCCCTTCGCCGGCCTCTGACCCCACCATTTGACTGAAAGGAGAAAACCATGCCTCGCGTCAAACGTGGTGTCACAGCCCGCGCCCGCCACAAGAAAGTTCTCGCCCTCGCCAAGGGTTTCCGCGGCCGGCGCAAGAATGTCTTTCGCATCGCCAAAGAAGCCGTCATGCGCGCCGGGCAATACGCCTATCGCGACCGCCGGACCAAGAAGCGCGTGTTCCGCAATTTGTGGATCGCCCGCATCAACGCCGCGAGTCGCGGCCTCGGGGTCACTTACAGCAAGCTGATGGCCGGCCTGAAAAAAGCGTCGATCGACATCGACCGCAAAATGCTCGCCGATCTCGCGGTACGCGACCCGGCGGCGTTTGGCAACATCGTCGAGAAAGTCAAAGCGCATCTGGCTTGATTCCCTGCGACCCGG
>JBEBHW010000552.1:0-3242 GCA_040081145.1 Burkholderiaceae bacterium | reverse complement strand
GCATGACGACGATCCTGCGCAGCGCACTGCATAGCGGCCTCGTCGCCGCCACTCGGCCCGGCGACCTGCCGTTGCCGGGGGTGCGCGGCGTCCGGCCCGGGCTCAGCCTGGTTGACGACGACACGATCGAAAACGAAATCCTCAGCTCGCGCCTGGCCTTGGCGATGATGGACCGCGCCTCGTGGGAGTTCACCGACTTGCGCGGTCGCGTGAATACGCTGGAAGGGCGTGAAGAACTCGACAGCAACGACGTGCTGCGCCCGCACGTGCTGGCGCGCGTCGTGACCGGTGCGTGGCGCGGGGCCGGTCTCGGCCTGGACGCGTGGCGCACGCTGCAGGCGGTTTTGCACGAAGAGTTTGCACACTTCTGCGAAGAGGCGTACCACGAGATCAACCGCTGGCTGGTGCAGCACAACGTCCAACCCGAAGTCGACTTGCGCCCCTTCGTGCGGCGCAACCGCAATTCGGCGACGGCCGGCGGCTACGCGATTCCCCCGACCGGCTTTGGCGTGACCGGGCCGGCGCCCGTCACGGGGGGCCGCAATTCGGTGGCCGAGGAAACCCGCCTGCTGACGAACACCGGCGCGTTTTCGCGCGGCGTCGACCACGCGAATGAGGTTTTGGGCAAGCTGAATCGACTCGTCGGCCGGCAGTTGCCCGAATTCGTCGCGACGCAGAGCGTGAATCGCGGCCGGGCGTCGCCGACGCTGAATGCGGCGATCGGCGAAGCCCAGAGCGGGATTGCGCGGCGTTTTTCTGTACCGGCGGGCGGCGGCTCGCAGACGGTGAATGCGCCGGCGCTGCTCGAAGAGCTGAACCAGCGCAAGCAGGCTCTGAAGCAGGCCGCGACCACGCAGGTTGAACGCGCCACGATCGAAATCGTCGCTCTGCTGTTCCAGAGCATCTTGACCGAAGAGCGAATTCCCGCCGCAGTGCGCGTCTGGTTCGCCCGGCTGCAAATGCCTGTCCTGCGCGTCGCGGTGGGCGAGCCCGACTTCTTCGCGACCGTGGATCACCCGGCGCGCCGTCTCATCGACCGCATGGGCGCGTGTGTCATGGGATTCGACGCGACGGCGCGCGCCGTGGGCGACGTTCTGGAAAAGGAAATCAAGCGAATCGTGCAAGTCGTCGAGGCTTACCCCGACACGGGCCGGCGCGTTTTCCAGACGGTGCTCACCGAGTTCGAGCGGTTCCTCGAGCATTATTTCAAGAACGAGAACGAAGCCTCCAAGCGCGGCGTGTCACTGGCGCAGCAGGTCGAACAGCGCGAGACGATGGCGATCCAGTACACGATCGAGTTGCGCAAAATGCTCAACGAGATGCCGGTGCAGGACGGGATTCGCGAGTTCCTGTTCCAGGTCTGGGCCGACGTGCTGGCGATGACCGCCGTCAAGCACGGCCCGCAGGGTGACCTCACCAAATCGATGAAGCGCGCCGCTGCCGACCTGATCTGGTCGGCTGGTGCCAAGGTGTCGCGCGAAGAGCGCGCCGAAGTGATTCGGCGCCTGCCGCCGCTGCTCAAGGCCTTGCGCGACGGCATGGAACACGCCGGCATCTCGGTGGACAAGCAGGATGAGCACATCCAGCGCCTCAACGATTCGCTGGCGGCAGCGTTCACGGCCAAGGCCGCGGCGATTCCGCACGAACGCCTGGTGGAGTTGATGGCGCGCCTCGAGACCTTGGAAGAACTGCTCCCCGAAGCCGAAGACGTGGAGATCGATCAGGCGATGGTTCTTGACCTGTCAGGGCACGAAAGCTCGGAGCTCGAGGTGGTGGGCGAGGGCGGCTCGATGCCTACCCCGGCGATGCTCGCGTGGGCGCGCGAGCTCCAGGTCGGGACCTGGTACATGCTCGACTACCGCGGCAGCAACGAAGCGGTGCAGCTGTCGTGGCTGGGCTTGCGCAAGCAGCTCGCGCTGTTCGTGTCGCCGCAGGGCCGTGGCATCCTGTTCCAGCAGCACCGGCTCGCAGCTTTCCTGCAGGCGGGGTTGCTGGTTCCCGCGCAAGACGAGTCGCTCACGGTGCGGGCCACGCGCAGTGCCTTGGCCAAGCTCGACGGCGACCCGAGCCGACTGTTGAACTGAGCGCCCTTCGAGGACGCTGAGAGCAAAGGGCGGCGAGTGCCACGTGCGCCGCACGACTGGCGTGGGCGCTCAGTGAATCAACCGGTCCTGCGGGTCGACGAACAATTCGTCCAGGATCAGCGCGTCGGGTTCCTGGCCCAGGCTCCAGAAAACCATCAGTACGATGATCTTCAGGTCCTCGAGTTCGAGCGGTGTGGCGCCGACAGCGCTGGCCCGATCGATGACCATTTCGCGCATCGGTGGCGGCAACAGACCCGCAGACTCGAGGAAGCTGATGAAGCCGATCGACTCTTCACCGAGCCGATCTTGCTCGTCGGCGGTATACACGCGCATGCTGAAAGCGGCTTGCTCGCCGACATGCGCGTGCGCGGCTTGCGTCAACTCGTCCAGCCAGAGCAGCGCCTCGCGGATTTCATCGGTTTCGAACCCCACCGAACTGAGTTTTCGGGTGAGCTGTTCGGTCCCCGGGCAGGCCTCGGCGCGCCAATAGTTTTCGTACAGGTAGACGAGCACGTCGAACATGCGAGGCACTATACCGCAGCGCTTACGCCGGGCCACTGGAGCACTGCCACGCGATTCCGTTCCTCAGGGTCAGGGTCAGCCGTGGCTGATCCGTTGAAACAACTGGCCCGGCAGGCGCGCCACTTGCCCGTCGAGCTCGAGTTCGAGGAGTTTTGCGCTCAACTGCGCGGCTGACCATCCGGTACGCGCGACGAGCGCCTCCAGCCCCACCGGGTCGTAGCCCAGTGCGTCGAGCAACGGGTCTGGCGCGGACGACTGCGTTGGAGGTGCCACTTGTGCCCGCGCCCCGGCGCCACCCCAGTGCAGGTCTTCCAGGATGTCCTGCGCAGTATCGACAAGTTTGGCGCCTTGTTTGAGCAGCGCATGGCAGCCGCGCGACAGAGGCGAGTGAATCGAACCCGGAATCGCGTACACGTCTCGGCCCGCCTCGGCGGCCAGACGCGCAGTGATCAGCGAACCCGATTGCAGCGCCGCTTCCACGACCAGGGTGCCGCGCGTCAGCCCCGCGATGATGCGGTTGCGCACCGGAAAGTTCGGCGGCAACGGGGGCATTCCGAGCGCGTACTCGCCAAGGATCAACCCTTCTTCGACGATGCGTTGCGCGAGCTTGGCGTTGCGCTTCGGATAGACCTGGTC